>CAMCCU010000102.1 GCA_945872975.1 Pedosphaera parvula Ellin514 | reverse complement strand
GAGACGCCAACGCGGCAAGATGTGAGCGCGCGCCGGATGGTCCGGGTCACTCCAACCGGCAATACGCGGACAACCCCTGCAAGCCGCCCTCGCGTCCGAAGCCACTTTCCTTGTAGCCGCCGAACGGGCTCGTCGGATCAAACTTGTTGAAAGTGTTCGCCCAGACCACGCCCGCGCGGAGCTTCTGCGCCATCTTGAAAATCTTGCTTCCCTTGTCCGTCCACACGCCCGCGCTCAAGCCGTAGGGCGTATTGTTCGCGCGCTCGAAGGCTTCCTCCGGCGTCCGAAAGGTCATCACGCTCAAGACCGGACCGAAGATTTCCTCCTGCGCCACGCGATGGCTCGCCGTCACGTTCGTAAGGAAGGTCGGCGGATACCAATACCCCTTCGCGGGCAGACGGCAGCGCGTTTGTTCCAGATGCGCGCCTTCGTCCACGCCGCTTTGCACCAGCGCACGAATCTTCTTCAACTGCGTCGCGGAATTGATCGCGCCGATGTCCGTGTTCTTGTCGAGCGGATTGCCGACGCGCATCGTCTGGATGCGATCGCGCAGCTTGCGAATCACCGTCTTGTAGATTCCCTCCTGCACGAACAGACGCGAGCCAGCACAGCACACGTGACCTTGATTGAAGTAGATGCCGGCAATGATCCCCTCGATGGCCTGATCAATCGCCGCATCCTCAAAGACAATGTTCGCCGCCTTGCCGCCCAGCTCCAGCGTAAGCCGTGGCGCATCCGCTCCTCGTTCCGCCACGGACTTCGCAATCAGCTTCCCGACCTCCGTGCTGCCAGTGAACGCGATCTTGTCGATGCCCCGCTGCTGGACGAGCGCCGCGCCCGTCTCCCCTGCCCCGGTCACGATGTTCACGACACCAGGCGGCAGCTCTGCTTCCTGAAAAATCTGTGCAAGCCGCATCGCCGTAATGCTCGTCGTCTCGGCGGGTTTCAGAACGACGGTGTTCCCGCACGCGAGCGCAGGCGCGATCTTCCATGCCGCCATGAGCAACGGGAAGTTCCAAGGGATGATCTGCCCGGCGACGCCCAGCGGACGCGGGCTGCGTCCCGGAAACGCATACTTCAACTTGTCCGCCCAGCCGGCGTAGTAAAAGAAGTGCGCGGCGACGAGCGGCAGATCGATGTCGCGCGATTCCTTGATCGGCTTGCCGCCATCCATCGTTTCGAGCACCGCCAATTCACGCGACCGCTCCTGAATGATGCGCGCGATGCGATAGAGATATTTCCCGCGCTCACGACCGGACATCGGACTCCACACCTTCTCGTACGCCGTGCGCGCCGCCGCCGTCGCCGCCGCCACATCGCGCCCGTCGGCGTGCGCGATCTCGGTCAGCTTTTCTTCCGTCGCCGGATTGATGGAGTCGAAGTATCGCCGAGCGCGTGGCGCGACGAACTTCCCGCCGATGAACAACTCATGACGCGGCGCGATGGGGAAGGATTTGTTGTCCTCAGGCGACGGCGCGTAATCCCACTTGTCGCCAAAGTTGAGCGTGCGTTCGCGCAGGGGAAGGACTTTGGTCGAAGCACTCGCCGAGTGCTGCGTCGTTCTTGAGCTTCCTGCCTTCCGGCGTTTTTCCACGATGGCCATGATTGAATGATTTGCTCTTCGAACGCGTTTAGTCAGTTCGGACACACGACTCCATTTCGCCAACCGTGAACGCAACTCCATCCACAACGAACTGAAGATTACCCTCTCCGAATTCAGGAAGGAACAGACACTCCTCGCGGAGTCGAAGCACGCCGCGAAGCCGCACATTGTCCACGAGCCAGACTTCAACCGGGTGTCCCAGCGGCAAGTCGAGCTTGCGCGCGAGAGCCTTCATGCCTTCGCGCCGCTGCTCCCGCCAATAATCGAAACCGTTGGTCGAAGTGTCCGAGCTGAAGGAGAAGTCGAGCTGGCTCATGACAGTGAAAAGTAATCCGCGCTTTGATAATTCCCGTCCGCGAGCTTCACGATCTGCATCAGCACATCATTCACCAGTGTGCTCGCGCCGAAGCGAAACAAATCGGGTGTGAGCCAGTCGTCGCCCAACGTCTCCTTCACCATCACGAGATACGCCAGCGCCTGCTTGCTGTTGCGGATGCCGCCCGCCGGCTTCATCCCGATGCGGATGCCGGTGGCGTAGAAGTAATCGCGAATTGCCTCCAGCATCACGAGCGTCACCGGCATCGTGGCCGCAGGTGAGACTTTGCCCGTGCTGGTCTTGATGAAGTCCGCGCCAGCCTCCATCGCCAGGTCGCTGGCGAGGCGGACGTTGTCATACGTCACCAGCTCGCCGGTTTCGAGAATCACCTTGAGATGAGCCGCGCCACAGGCTTCCTTCACCGCCGCGATCTCGTCGAACACCACCGCGTGCCCGCCCATCAAGAACGTTCCGCGATCGATGACCATGTCGATCTCATCCGCGCCGTCGCCGACTGCGCGCCGGACTTCTTCCAGCCGGGTGCGCAGCGGATATTGTCCGCTGGGAAATCCCGTGGCGACCGAGGCAACCTTCACCGGCGATTCAGCGCCGAGAAACTTCCGCGCGTGCCGGATCATGCTCGGATAAACGCACACCGCGCCGCAGGGCGGCACGTCGTATTTGGGATCGATCGGCTGAAGGGCTTTGCGACAGAGGTAGGCGACCTTGCCCGGCGTGTCTTTGCCTTCGAGCGTGGTCAGGTCCATCATGCTGACCGCCATCTTGAGACCGGCGAGCTTGGCGCTGGCCTTGATGCTGCGCTTGCCAAAGGACGCCGCACGCTCCTCCACCATCACCGCATCGATAACCGGCGCGGAGCCCAACCCGGACGCACGGCAAAGCGCTCGCGACGGGCTGGATTCGGTTGCAGGCATGGCGCGGAGGTTAAGAGAACCGCCTGTCGAGGCAAGGCGATTTCCGATCGCGCCGCGCAACCTTTCAGTAGTCACGGCGTTCAACTCGGCTATATTATCGCGCATGAGTCTGGGCCGTTATTTCAACCGAAGGGTAATCGCATCGCTGTTCGTGGGAGCATTGTCCGTGGTCACCCCCATTGCCGATGCCGCCGACTCGCTCACCTGGCGGAAGGACAAGAACTCCGTGGACGCCGATGTGAATTCATGGAGCCTGATCCAGACCTTGGAGAAAATCGGGGAGGCGACGGGCTGGGAGATTTATCTCGAACCCGGCACTAAGCGAAACGTCTCCACCACTTTTAAGAACCGTCCACGCGACAAGGCGCTCGATTTCCTGCTGGGCGATCTAGGGCGGGTACTCCTCCCGCAGACCAACGGCCAGCCCGCCAGGCTGCTGGTGTTCCGGTCCACTCAAAAAGACGCGACTCTACTCGTCTCCAAGCCGAAGGAAGACCCGACGACAAAACCAATCCCGAACGAACTCGTGGTCACGCTGAAGCCCGGCGAGAGCATCGATGAGCTGGCCAAGAAACTGGGGGCGAAGGTGACCGGTCGCAATGACGCGTTGAACACTTACCGGCTGGAGTTCGAGAATGCGGAAGCCGCCAAGGCTGCGCGTGCTGACCTTGCGCAGAATCCCGCCGTCGAATCGATCGACAACAACTATAACGTCCGCCGTCCAGAAACTGGCGACAACATGGGCTTGCTGAATCCAGCAGGCATCAACCTGGACCCCGTCGCTCCCACCTGCGCCTCGGGCTCAGGCCCGACGATTGGATTGATTGACGCCGCCGTGCAAAAGACCGGCGCCGCATACGACGCATTGATGCTGCCCTCGGTGAACGTCGCAGGAGAGCCATTGAGCAGCGCAACCGTTCCCGCTCACGGCACGGGAATGGCCCAGGCGATTCTTCAAGCGGTGTCTCAAAAACAGCAGAAGACGGAATGGCGGGTTCGTCCCTATAACGTTTACGGCCCGAACGAGCAGGCGAACACCTTCGACGTGGCGAACGGAATTTCGCGCGCGATTGCGGACGGAGCCAACCCCATCAACATGAGCCTCGGCACCGGTGGCGACAGTTCATTCCTCCATCGCGTCATTCAAAACGGCCACAAGCAAGGCATCGTCTTCGTGGGCGCGGCGGGCAACGAGCCCACGACCGCGCCGACCTATCCGGGCGCTTACCCGGAGGTCATCGCCGTCACCGCCGGGAATGCGGACGGAACCGTGGCATCCTACGCCAACCGCGGCGACTTCGTGGATGTCCTCGCGCCCGGGCAGGTCCGCATCACCTTCAACGGCCAAACGTGGGTCACAACCGGCACCAGCGTCTCCACCGCGCTCGTCAGCGGCATCGCTGCGGGGAGCGTCAACGGCGGATGTGTGACGGGCGACCAGCTCCGCGCCGGGCTGCAATCGCTGATGCGCGTGCCGAGCAAATGACCTGCTACTTTATCATCTCGTGATGGCACCGATCGCTTCCAAAACGAACTGAGCGAGGAAAGGTTTGACACTCACATTACCCGATTCTAGCTTGGCTCCAGCGACCAACCAATATGTCAGACAATAATCCCAGCACACCCGAAGGTTCCGTCCCTCCCAAGCCGCCTGAAGCCGCGAAGATTCAGCCGAAGAAGGAGACGGTTCGCATCAGTCTGCCGCCAAAACCGACGTCCTCGCCGACCATCAAACTTCCGACTCTTCCCGCTGGCGGGCCCGCCACAGGCGCAGCTCCTGCCGCAGCCGCTCCCGTTGGCGGCACGATGCAGCCGCCCCGTCCGCCGACCGCCGGAGCTCCAGGACTTGCCGTCGCCGGTGCCGCTCCCGCCGCAGCCGCCCCTGCCAGTCGCCCCGCCACCAATACCGGTGCCCCGGTGAACCGCCCCGCAGGCGCTCCCGCTGGAGCCCCAAGACCCGCTGCTTCCGCTGGCAGCCGCAAGGTCAGCGGGCTGGACATCGGTCTAGGCATTGCCGCAGCCGTTGTGGGACTTGGCGCAATCACCAGCCTGGCGCTCCTGCTGGGTTTGAAGTAACTGAACGTTTTAGCCGGAACGCACTGCCACATCCATCGAATCACTTTATGTCAGCACCGAACATCGTCACTTTGACCGCCGGAAATTTTGAACAAGAGGTTACCAAATCCGCCCAGCCAGTCCTGGTCGATTTCTGGGCCGAATGGTGTGGCCCCTGCAAAATGGTCGCCCCAATCCTTGACGAACTCGCCGCTGAGTACGACGGCAAGGTGAAGATCGGCAAAGTGAACATCGACGACCACCAGAATCTCGCGATCCAGTATCGCATCAACTCCATCCCCACCCTGCTCTTCTTCAAGAACGGCCAGGTCGTGGACACTATAGTCGGACTGAAGAGCAAGAAGGATTTCAAAACCAAACTGGATCAGTTGGGGGCCTAAACAAGGCCGCTCAAGGCCCGCTCGCACCTGCGGGCTATGTCTCTGTTCATTCTTCCCCGGCACTTCTCCAACCGGGCGGAGCTTTACCACCAATTCGCGCGGCTGACCGCAGCGGGAATTGGAATTCCACAAGCGGTGGAGATTCAACACCGTTCCCCGCCGTCACACTCGTTCCGCCTGCCTCTCTCGATCGTCCTCCGACGCATCGCAGAGGGAGCCACCTTCTCCGAGGCGCTGCACAGCACCGGTTCATGGCTGCCGACATTCGACTCCGCACTGCTGCACGCCGGCGAACAAAGCGGGCGTCTTCCCTCCTGCTTTGAACTGCTTGCGAACCACTACGAACGCAACGCCGCGCTACTGAAGAAGACGTTGGCGAGCCTCTTCTATCCGGCGCTTCTCTTTCACATGGCGATCCTGATCGCCCCGCTCCCGGATCTGGTGAGCAGCGGAAACGTCTTCGCCTATCTCGCGAAGACCGTGAGCGTCTTCGTCCCGGTTTACGCCATCATCGCATTCATCGTCCTGGCGTTGCAGGGCCAGCGCGGTGAGAAATCGCGGAAGATTGTCGAAGCCGCGCTGCAACGAGTGCCACTGCTGGGCAAAGCGCGAAAGAACCTCGCCCTGGCGCGACTCTCCTCCGCGCTCGAAGCGCTAATCACGGCAGGCGTAAACATCATCGAGGCATGGGAACTGGCGGGAGCCGCCAGCGGTTCGCCAGCGCTCCAGGAAGCCATCGAAAGCTGGAAACCTCAGCTGCTACATGGCTCAACGCCGGCTGAACTTGTCCAAGGCTCCAGCGCTTTCCCCGAACTCTTCGCCAACCTCTACAGCACGGGGGAAATCACCGGCTCTCTTGATATCACAATGCGTCGTCTCCATCGCTTATATCAGGACGAAGGCGAGCGCCAGCTTCAGCTCGTTGCCGATTGGACGCCCAAGCTTGTTTACTTCGGCGTCGTGATTCTGGTGGCCTGGCAGGTGATTCGGTTTTGGACGGGTTACTTCGACCAAATCAACCAGGTGATCCCAGAGTAAGACAGTCGAACACGGACAGGTTGGCAACTGATGTTACTTCGCAGCGGGCAAGGACACAGGAAACCCGCCACCCACCGGCCCGCAGTATTTTTCCAGGGGCGGGCGCAACGTGAACGAGCGAAGATTGAGCAACACCGGTGCGGCATCTCCTTCACGAACCGAGTAGAAGCGATTCTTTGAAAGCCCCTGCAAGATTTGGGTTTCCCCAGTGGTCGGCCAGAAGATTTCAACAGACTCAATTCCCAGCGCCTGTCCGAGGCCAATCTCCTGGCGCAACGGCGAAGCTCCAAAACTGGCTCCGCTTGAGACCGTCTTGTAAATCGCACGGCTCCCGGCGGCGGTTTTCACGTTGACCTTGATGCGAGCGCCGAGCGCCGACCGATTGGATTTTCGCCCTTCCAGCTTCAGCGTAACCCAGTGATTGCCGTGACCAGGGTTCTTGAGCAATGACGTGCGATAGGTGTCATCCGCGTAAGCACCGCCAATGACTTCAAAAACATCCTGGTCCCCATCGTTATCGATGTCCGCGAATGAGATGGCGTGGCCCTTTTGCAAATGTCCGAGGCCGCCGGACGTGGTCACGTCCTGAAATCGTTTCCCGTCCGCGTTGCGGAACGCGCGGTTGGGGATAACCGTCGCGAAATCTGGATCCCCGGTCCCCGCCAGAAAGTCCAGCCAGCCGTCGTTGTCGTAGTCGCCAAAATTGAGCGACATCGCGAGGATTAACTTGTCGAGGCCAACCTCCTTGGTCGCATCCGTAAACGTTCCGTCTCCCTTGTTGCGAAAGAAACGCGCCTTCTCGGAACGGAATGGTTTACCCATGTAGTCCGCCACGACATCCCCGACGCTGGTAAGCGCATAGCCCATGACGAGGATGTCCATCAAGCCGTCGTTATCAAAATCAGCGGCCGCAGTGGGAAAACTCATCAGCGGCTCGGTCACACCTGCCGCAGCGGCAATGTTCGTAAATCGCCAGGCCGCCTTCGGTCCCTTGTCAGATCCCTGAGGTCCATCATTGCGAAAGAGAAAATTCGCCCCGCTCCGGCTTGAGAGATAAAGATCCGGACGCCCATCGTTGTTGAAGTCAGCCGCAGCGACACCCTTGATATAGTCGTCCACGTCCACGCCCACCGCCTTCGCGCATTCCGTGAACGTCCCGTCCCCGTTGCTTCGGAACAGCTCACTGGGATGAACATCTGATCCGTAGGATTCGTTTCCGATGAAGAGATCCAGCCACCCGTCGCCATTGAAATCAAACCACACCGCCGTCTGCGTCGGATGAAAGCTCAGCAGCCCAGCCTCCTCCGTCACGTCTTCAAAAGTGCCATCACCGTTGTTGCGAAGGAGAGAATTCGGATATCGCCCCGCGGCACCCAGCCACGCGCCCCTCAGCACGAGCACATCCGTCCACCCATCGTTATTATAGTCCGCCTGAATCATGTTCAGCCCGCCGATCTCGCCAATCAACCCGGCTTCCTTCGTCCGTTCCGTAAAAGAACCGTCGCCGTTACTGCGGAAGAAGCGCATCTGGGAACGAATCTCCCAGCTTGAAAGCATGACATCGAGAAACCCGTCGCCATCGAAATCATCCACCACACATCCACCCGCCCACCCCGGCATATCCAGCCCCGCTCCCGACGCCACATCCACGAACGGCTTGATGTCATGCTCCGATTCAAAGACTCGCGGCGGAATAAGCCACTGCGGAGGAACTTTCTCCGGGTACTCGCCAAGGGTCATGTAGGCGATGTTGAGGAGCCAGACAGCTTTGAGGTCGCTGCGATGTTGCTGGAGCGTTTCCGTGAGAATTCGAATCGCCTCGCGCGGCCCCTCCTGGCGCTGATAGACACCAAGCTTTCGGATCGGGAACAGGCACGACTCGATGGTGTGATTCGTCAGGCAGTTTTGCCGCTCGCCGATGCGGAGATTGCAGATCGCCTTTTCATGCCGAAGCATCAACTGCTGCTTCGCCTGAATGGTCTGGCCAACCGCAGCAGCCCCGCGTTCAAACTTCTCATAGGACGCCAGCGCGCCCGTAGGATCGCCCGACCGCAATTCTTCGTCCGCAAGCCGCGGCAACAACAGCCACCGCTTCACGGAATCGGTCTCAACTGCGATTTCACCCTTGATCACCGCAGCCCTCTCGCGATTGCGAAAGGAATTCTTCATGACGTCCTCCGTGCGGACGATCTCCTGAAGTCGGGCGGCCATCTTCTGGACTCCCGCCTTGGCCGCCAGCGCCGGAATTTCTGCTGCCACCCCAGAGCTAAATCCAAGGCAGCACATAGTCACGCAGAACACACCGATCAATTTCAACATAAACATCGCAACAACACTATTTTCCGCACATTTGAACCCTCAGGACACAGAACGCAGACACTCGTCCAGAACAACGTTCGCAGCAAGCGAGCGCACGAATGAGACTTCATTTTGTTCCATCAAGTTACACGGAGTGAGCCTCAAAGGACGACTGGCGTGTGTGCCGGGGCGAACCGGTCAATTCTTCGCCGTCGAAAATGTCGGCTGGCTGACAAGTTATCGTCAAGTTACGATTCGGTTAGTGCGAACGATCACCACTGAAATGCTCGTGACAGCGTATTGTAGCGGAGCATTCCCGATGGCTGTGAACCGTCGCGGGGACATCCGCTGGTTTGCCCCCGATCCTCGGGGACTCATTCCGCTCGACGAACGTTTTCACATTCCCCATGGACTAAATCGGACGCTGAAGAAGCACGCTTTCGAGATCATGGTAGATCGAGACTTTGAAGCGGTTATTCGCACCTGTTCCACGGCCCATGGCGAGACATGGATCTCGAATGAAATCATCCGGGCTTACTGCGAACTGCACTCATTGGGGCTCGCCCACAGCGTCGAAGTCCGGCAGGACGGCGCCCTGGTCGGCGGGCTCTACGGCGTGCATATCCAAGGCGCGTTCTTTGGCGAAAGCATGTTCCACCACGTCACAGATGCCTCGAAAGTAGCGTTGGTTCACCTCGTCGAAAGATTGAGGGCCGGCGGGTTCGCATTGCTCGACACCCAGTGGACCACGCCTCATCTGGAGCAATTCGGCGCGTTTGAGATGCCACAACCCGAATATCAGAGCCTCCTTGCCCATGCGTTGACACTGGAGTGCCGCTTTTGAGTTTCTGAAATGGCAGGAGCTCCTAAACATTTTCGTGGCGAGCCAGAGCTCCAGATTGATAGCGTTGGAGCGGAATGAATCAGTCTTTCTCCGAGAAGTCCGACCTGGAATCCATGGTAACGAAGGTGGTCACCTCGACACCGATCAGGGATATCCACACGCATCTGTATGATCCCGCCTTTGGCGAACTGCTGCTCTGGGGCATTGATGATCTTCTGGTTTACCATTACCTCGTCGCCGAAGCCTTTCGCCATCTTGATCTCCCGTATGCGAAATTCTGGGCGCTATCCAAGTCACAACAGGCGGAACTCATCTGGAACCAGCTTTTCATCGAGCACTCACCGATTTCGGAATCCTGTCGGGGGATTTTAACGACTCTCCACGCATTGGGACTCGATGTCAGGAAGCGGGATTTGTCCGCGATTCGACAATGGTTCGCCAGTCAGGGATCAGACAACCACATCACACGCTGCATGGAACTGGCGGGAGTCAGCAGCCTTTGCATGACGAACTCGCCTTTCGACGATCTCGAACGCCCGCAGTGGGAAAAGGGATTTGCGAGAGACGAACGATTCCACGCTGCGCTGAGAATTGATCCGCTGCTTCTCTCGTGGGCCACCACCGCGCCGACCCTCTTGAAATGGGGCTACGACGTCAGTCCTTCACTCAACGAGAAAACCATCGGCGAAGTCCGCAGATTTCTCAGCGACTGGACCAAGCGCATCGGCGCACGTTACCTCATGGTCTCGCTCTCGCCGGAGTTCGACTTTCCCGCGAACGATCCCTGCGCCCAACTGCTTGAGAAAGCCGTCCTGCCTCACTGCCGCGAGTTCGGACTTCCGATGGCGCTCATGATGGGCGTCAAGCGACAGGTAAACCCGCAGCTCGGCCTCGCCGGTGATGGAGTCGGCCTCAGCAAACTCAGCGCGCTGGAGGGACTTTGTGCCGCATTTCCCGAAAACAAATTTCTTGTAACGGTTCTGGCCCGCGAAAACCAACACGAGCTCTGCGTGCTCGCACGCAAGTTTCGAAATCTCCACGTCTTCGGCTGCTGGTGGTTTACGAACATCCCCAGCCTGATCAACGAGATCACAAGGATGCGCATCGAACTCATCGGCATGAGCGTCACACCCCAGCATTCAGACGCGCGCGTTCTCGATCAGCTCATCTACAAGTGGAGGCATTCACGACAGATCATCACCGATGTGCTCACGGAGAAATACGTCGATCTGGCTCAAACGGGATGGGTGGTCACCGAAGCCGATGTCCGGCGGGACGCCAGCGAACTCCTGGGCGGGGCGTTCGATCGATTCTGCCAGCGCAGCTAAAAGCGATCACTGAACCTTGATGACAATCGCCGTGATGTCATCAACCTGAGGCGCGTGATTCGCAAAGGCCCGGACCTCTTCGTAGAGCGTTTGCACAATCTTCTGCGCAGAACTGGTCCGGTTTGCCCGAACGATCTCGATGATGCGGTCGATGCCAAACAGGGATTCATCCGGGGCAGTCGCCTCCTCAATGCCATCCGTCAAAACCAGAACGATATCGCCGGGCGAGAGGATAAGCTCGGGAGCACTCGCAAATTGGAAATCCGGCCGCATGCCAAGAGGTATCCCCGTCCGTTTCAGAGTCGTCTTGATTTGCCCCTGGGTGTCGAGCACGTAACCAGGCGGATGGCCGGCGCTGGCGTAAACGAAGCCGCGCGTCTTGGGATCGATGCATCCGAGGAACAACGTGATGAACCGTTCGCTCCCCACATCCTCCGCGAGAATGCTGTTCGCGCGCGTCAATATCTCACTCGGATCTTCCCGCCGCCCCGCCAGAACCCGCAGGTAAGCGCGGGTTTCCGCCATGAGAAGCGCCGGGCCGACCCCATGTCCCGTCACATCGCCCACCACAAAGCCAACCCGCCCATTGGCCATGGGCAGAAAATCAAAATAATCGCCGCCCGTGGCCTCAGCCGGAAATGACGCACCGGCAATATCAAAGCCCGGACAGGCTGGAGGACTCTTTGGAAACAGCCGCTGCTGAATCTCCCGCGCCACTCGAAATTGTTCCTGATTCTCACTGAGCTCCCGTTCAGCGCGTTTGCGTTCGGCGATGTCCCGAATGAAGCCCACCAGCCTTGGCTGACCTTGCAGCACCATGTCGCTGAAGCTCACTTCAATCGGGATCTCTGTGCCGTCCTTTCGCCTTCCCGCCGTCTCCACGGCACGAATGTTCACCTTGGCATGAGCGGATTGGAGAAACCTCTCAAAGCCAGCGAGAGGGCCGCTCCGCAAACGCTCGGGAAGAAGCATTCCCAATTGCTGCCCGATAACTTCCTCTACGGTATAGCCAAACACATCCTTGACCGCAGGGTTCGCAAAACGGACGCAACCGTCCGGATCGACCAACACAACCGCGTCTGGACAGGTTTCCCACAACAGACGATAACGCAGCTCGCTCTCAATGACCGCCTTCTTCGCTTCACGCTGGCTGGATCGATTCGCAGCCTCCCTGAGCTCGCGATCAACTGCGGGTGCCAGTCGTTGAAGGTTTCCCTTCATCAAGTAATCGTGCGCGCCCGCCTTCATCGACGCCACCGCGATATCCTCGCCAATGCCGCCGGAGACAATGATGAACGGAAGATCGAGGCCGGTCTCCTTCAAGACCTCAAGGGCGGCGGGGGCACTGAATGTGGGGAGATTGTAGTCCGCAAGAATCAGATGCCACATTTGCTCCTTCAATGCAGTCCGGAGCGCCTCCGCATTTTCGACCCGGCTACTGGTGACATCGTATCCACCCTTGCGAAGGATGGTGATCATAATTTGAGCATCGAATTCGGAATCTTCGACGACCAGAACACGCAGAGGCAATTTCATATGCGAACCGCCATGCCTACCAAAACTTTATCCCCAGTGGTAAGGCTTGAAGACGGCGGCCACTCTAGTCCGCCGCGCTCGTTTGACTAGAGAATTTCCGAACGCTCCCGCTGCTTCTCTAATCACCGGCTCCGTGCCCTCCCCGCGCCGGAGGCACCTCGGGCAGCCTGACACATTGAACGTGCTTCAGCGCGCCCCGGCTTCCACTGGCGAAGAATCGTGATCGTGATGATCGTGGCCAGTGGTCTCAAACTTCCCAATCAAGATCGCCAGACCCAAACCAGCCATGAGGGCCAGAGAAAGTTTAACGCGATCATGGGTATGAAATTGTATTTCAGGAAGGAGATCGCTGGTGGCGATGCACAGAAAAGTCCCCGCAGTGAAGGCGAGCGTTACGCCCAGGATGGCGCTGGTCTCTGAAGCGGATTGGTTGATGCCCGAAAAAAACAAAGCGACTCCGCAGGGTATGGCGAGAGCAAACAAACCGTTGACGAGGTGACAGGTGTACTTCGATTTCCCGCCCGCCGCCATCAGCGTGCTGATGGCCATGGCATCAAATGGCTTGTGCAGCAGAATGACGAGAAACGCGCCCATTCCATTGGCGATTCCGTCGGAGCCGTGGGAATCAGCGTGAACGCTCGCCGCCAGGGCCAGACCGTCAAGAAGTGAATGAAGAGTCATCCCGGCAGCCGCGCCCACCCACGAAAGCCGGCTCGCCGATTGGCCGGCCAGGGAATGATGGCAGTG
>CAMCCU010000101.1 GCA_945872975.1 Pedosphaera parvula Ellin514 | reverse complement strand
TTCCGCTTCCGGTGATGCTGACTTTGCCCGTGTCTCCGATGACTTTCTCACCGGCCACCTCGCGTGGCGTCCGCAGACGGGCACCGCGCTGGGACTTCACGAATACGACGGCAAGATCACCGACTTTAGCCGCGCCTCCCTCGACGCGGAACGCGCGCGCCTGGAGAAGTTCGACCGGGTGCTGTCCCGTTGGCCCGTGAAGAATCTCAGCGCGCAGGCGCATCACGACCTGCGGCTGATGCAGGCCACCGTGCGCGGCGAGCTGTTCAAGTTCGATGCGATGCACAGCTACACGCGCAACCCGATGACCTACGCCGGCGCGTTCGACGTGAACATCTACATCAAGCGCGACTTCGCTCCGCTGGAGCAGCGCGTTGGCTCGGTGATCGCGATCCTTCGCCAGGCTCCGAAGCTTCTCGCCGATGCCCGCGCGAATCTGGAACCGTCCCTCGCCAGGCCGTTCGTCGAAACCGCCATCGAGGTAGCCAATGGCTCGGCGGATTTCCTCGGCAAAGATTTGGTGGACGCGCTCAAGGACGTGAAGAACGCCGCGCTCATGGCCGAGTTCAAAGTTGTGAACCAGCGCGCCGTGACGGAGCTGCGCGCCTTCGTGAAATGGCTCGAACAGGACAAGCTGCCGCACGCGCATTCCAACTATGCGCTGGGCCGCAAGGACTACGCCCGCATGTTGCGCAATGACGAGTTCCTCACGCTCTCGCCGGAACGCGTGCTGGAGATCGGCCTGGCGGAATTGAAGCGCGAGCAGGCGATCTTCGCTGAGACCGCGCGGCTGATCGATCCGTCGCGCAAGCCCATCGATGTGTTCAAGGAACTTCAGAAAGATCATCCCACCGAGCAGGGGCTCATCCCGGACACGAAGAAGAACCTCGAGGGCATCCGCCAGTTCATCCTCGACCGCAAGATCGTCTCCATGCCGACCGACGTGCGCGTGCGCGTGGAGGAAACGCCGCAGTTCGCGCGGGCGACGAGCTTCGCGAGCATGGATACGCCGGGGCCGTTCGAGACGAAGGCGACGGAGGCGTATTATTACGTCACGCCGCCGAACGCCACCGACACGCAGGCGCAGAAGGACGAGTGGCTCACCGCGTTTAATTATTACACCACGGACGTCGTCTCCATCCACGAGGCGTATCCCGGACATTACCTGCAATTCATTCACCTCAACGCCTCGCCCGCGAACCGCCTGCAAAAGATTCTGAACAGCTACGCCTTCGTCGAGGGCTGGGCGCATTACACCGAGAAGATGGCGCTCGACGAAGGCTTCGGCCTGAACAACTACGCCGCGCCGACGTCCGCCGACCGGCTGCGCGCCGCGAAGTATCGTCTCGCGCAATCCGACGAGGCTTTGCTGCGCCTGTGCCGGCTGTGTTCGTCCATTGGTCTACACTGCCAGGGCTGGAGCGTGGAGCAGGCGACGAAGTTTTTTGAGGACAACTGTTATTACGAGCACAAGCCCGCGAAGCAGGAGGCGATTCGTGGCACGTTTGATCCCGGCTACCTGTATTACACGCTGGGCAAGCTGCAGATTCTCAAGCTGCGCCGCGACTGGCAGGCGCAGGAAGGCGCGGCGTATTCGCTGCAACGCTTCCACGACGAGATGCTGCGTCACGGCGCGCCGCCGGTCCGGCTGCTGCGCGAGATCATGCTCAAGGATCGCGCGCTGTGGGATGAAGTGTTCTGAGATTGAAGCAGCGAGTGCGATGGTTCGCGCGAACAACCGGTGGCTCTTCGTCGTCTCACTAGGATAATGATGCGAATTCAGATACTGAACCGGTCCCTCGTGGCGGGACTGCTGTTGCTGTCGACGTTGCCGACGGCGCGGGCGGGCGAATATCAGATCTTCGCGCGCACCAACTTGATGGCCTGGTGCATCGTGCCGTTCGACGCGAAGAAGCGCGGGCCCGAAGAACGCGCCGCGATGTTGGAGCAGCTCGGCTTTAAACATTTCGCCTACGATTACCGCGCGGAGCACATCCCGACCTTCGATACTGAAATCGCCGCGTGCAGGAAGCACGGCGTGGGCGTGGATGCGTGGTGGTTCCCGACGGTCTTGAACGACGAGGCGCGGCTCATTCTCGGCGTGCTGAAGCGCAACAACGTGAAGGCGCAGCTCTGGGTCATGGGCGGCGGCGGTCCTTTGAAGACAGCGGAGGAACAGCGCGCACGGGTGGAGGCGGAGGCAAAACGCATTCGCGCCATAGCGGAGGCGGCGTCGGCGATTGGCTGCACGGTCGGGCTCTACAATCACGGCGCGTGGTTTGGTGAGCCGGAGAACCAGATTCAAATCATCGAACGCCTCAAGCAGGACGGCATCACCAACGTCGGCATCGTCTATAACTTCCATCACGGACACGATCATCTGGAGCGCTTCCCGGCGTTGCTTCAGCAGATGAAGCCTTACTTGCTAACGCTGAATCTCAACGGCATGACGCGGGATGGCGAGAAGGCCGGGAAGAAGATCGTGCCGCTCGGTCAGGGCGATCTTGATCTTGGCCTGCTCAAGGTGATTCGCGACAGCGGCTGGCGCGGGCCGGTGGGCATTCTCAATCACACGGACGAAGACGCCGACGCCCGCCTGCGCGATAACCTGGATGGGCTCGACTGGCTGGTCCCGCAGCTCGACGGCAAGGCCGCCGGCCCGAAGCCGAAGCCCCGGAGCTGGCGTGAACCTGCATCTCTAGTGGCACCGAAAAAGTGAAAACGTTCATGGACAAGCGAATCATCTCTCTCTTCTGTCTGGTCCTCGTCAGCGCGGCCCAGTCGCAATTGAACGCGGCGGCCCTCGTCGTTCCAGATTTCACGCGCGACGTGCGGCCTTTGCTGTCGCGGCATTGTTTCAAATGTCACGGTCCCGACGAGGGTTCGCGGAAGTCAGGGCTGCGTCTGGATGTGCGCGATGTCGCGTTGAAGCCCGCGAAGTCCGGCGCGTCTGCGCTGGTGCCCGGCAAGCCTGACGAGAGCGAGTTGGTGAAACGCATCTTCACGACCGACGAGGACGAAGTGATGCCGCCGCCGAGCACGAAGCATCAACTGACTTCCGCCGAGAAGGAGACGTTGAAGCGTTGGATCGCCGCCGGTGCGGAATACAAGCAGCACTGGGCGTTTGTGCCTCCGGTGCAGACGTCGCTGCCGAAGCTTTCAAAGCTCAAAGGTCAAAGCTCAAATCCCATCGATACCTTCGTGCTCGCGCGGCTGGAGAAGGAAGGTCTTAAGCCCTCGCCAGCGGCGGATCGTTACACGCTGGTGCGGCGCGTTTACCTCGATGTCATCGGTCTGCCGCCGACGCCGGAGGAAGCGGACGCGTTTGTGAATGACCGTTCCGCCAACGCCTACGAGAAGCTCGTGGACGGCCTGCTTGCTTCGCCCAGCTATGGCGAGCGTTGGGCGCGGCGCTGGATGGATCTGGCGCGCTATGCGGACTCGAACGGCTACGAGAAGGATCGTCAGCGCACGATCTGGCCCTGGCGGGATTGGGTGATCAAGGCGTTGAACGCCGACATGCCGTTCGATCAGTTCACCGTCGAACAGATCGCCGGCGACATGCTGCCGGATGCGACGGTCGATCAAATCATTGCGACCGGGTTCCATCGCAACACGATGTTGAACGAGGAAGGTGGCATCGATCCGCTGGAGTTTCGTTTCCACGCGGTGGCGGATCGCGTTCTCACCACGGGCGCGACATGGCTCGGGCTGACCGTTGGCTGCGCGCAATGTCACACGCACAAATACGATCCGATCCAGCATCGTGAGTATTACCAGATGATGGCGTTCCTCAATAACGCCGACGAGCCGGACCTGGATTTGCCGAAGCCGGATTCTGCTGAGAAGCAGCGCGCGAATATAGAGAAGGCGGCGAAGCTTCTCGCCGACTTGCCGAACAGGTTTCCTCTGGAGAGCAACGTCTGGCAGACGCCGAAGCTCGTCAGTGCCGCCGCTGCCAGCGGCGAGAAGGCGAAGCTGCTCGACGATGGTTCGGCTCTCTTCGCCGGCCAGACTCCGGACAAGGACAGCTACACGATTGTCCTCGAAACCGATCTCACGGACATTGATACGCTGCGTCTCGAAGCGCTGACCGACGACGCGTTGCCCAGCAAAGGCCCGGGCCGCACGAAGCACGGCAACTTCGTGCTCACCGAGATCACTGTGACGGCGGCGCCGAAGGGTTCGTTGGATCAAGCCAAGCCTGTGAAGTTTGTCTCCGCCCGCGCGGATGTGGAGCAAGCGGAATTCCCCGTAGTAAACGCGTTCGACGGAAAGCCCGCTACCGGTTGGGCTGTCGATGCCGCTGGCAAGAAGCTGAACGCGACGCACACGGCGACGTTTACCTTTGATGGTCCGGCGGGATTCGCGGGTGGCACGCGCTTCGTCGTGAAGCTCGAACACCAATACGGCGGACAACACATCGTCGGTCGTCCGCGCGTCAGCTTCGGTGCGCCGGTTCCTGACCAGCGCCCGGTCGCGACACGCCGCCAGGAGATCGTCGGGAAACGTTTCGCTGAATGGCTGGAACGTGAGCGCGCGCGCTCCGTCCGGTGGACGACGCTCCGACCGTTCGAGGCGAAATCGAACATGCCCTTGCTCACGGTGCAGCCGGACGACTCGGTCTTCGCCAGCGGCGATATCACCAAGGCTGACACGTATGATCTGAAGTTTCGCTCCGACTTGCGCGGCATCACGGCGGTGCGGCTGGAAGTGATGCCGGATGAACGGCTGCCGCATCACGGCCCCGGCATGGCCTATTACGAAGGGCCGAAGGGCGACTTCTTCCTGGGCGAGTTTCAACTGTCTGCGGGCGGACAGCGGGTGAAGTTCGCGCGCGTGAGCGACAGCTACTCCAAGAACAATTTCGGCAGCAGCGTCGGCGCGAGTGTGGCGACGGATGGTAATCCGGAGACCGGCTGGTCCACGGCGGGACGCGAAGGCGAGCGGAGCGAGGCGGTCTTCGTGCTTGCCGAACCGCTCACCAACGCCAGCGAGCTTCAGCTCAAGATGATGTTCGGCCGCCATTACGCCTGCTCGCTCGGACGGTTCAAAATCTCCGTGACCACGCACGCCGGCGGGGCCGAAGCCAGCGGCTTGCCCGAAGAGGTTGGACGTTTTCTGCAAATCCCGGACACGCAGCTCACCGCTGCTCAACGACAGACACTGCTTGAACAATTCCTTCTCAGCGCGCCGGAACTCGCCAGCGCGCGCAAAGAGATCGAGCAACTGCGCAAGCCGCCCACGCACCCGATTACCCTGGTGATGCGCGAGCGTCCGCCGGAAAACCCGCGCCCGACGTTCATTCACAAGCGCGGCGAATTCTTGCTGCCGAGTGAGCGTGTCGAGGCCGGCGTGCTGTCGGCGGTCGCGCCTTTCCCTGAGAGTTTGCCGCGCAATCGGGTCGGTTTCGCGCGTTGGCTGGTTTCGTCGGGCAATCCGCTCACGGCGCGCGTCACGGTGAATCGACAGTGGCAGGCGTTCTTCGCTCGCGGGCTCGTGCGAACGACGGAAGATTTCGGTTTCCAAGGTGAAGTGCCGTCGCACCCTGAACTGCTGGACTGGCTGGCGGTGGAGTTCATGAAGCAAGGCTGGTCGCTCAAGAAGCTGCACAAGCTC
This sequence comes from Pedosphaera parvula Ellin514, assembly GCA_945872975.1. Classification (GTDB taxonomy): domain Bacteria; phylum Verrucomicrobiota; class Verrucomicrobiia; order Limisphaerales; family JADJPG01; genus JADJPG01. Next base: position 7,574 of record CAMCCU010000101.1, on the reverse strand, counting down.
ATCGTGATGAGTGCAACTTACCAGCAATCGTCACGTGCCACGCCGCAGATGCTCGCGATGGATTCCGAGAACCGGCTGCTCGCGCGTGGGCCGGGCGTGCGGCTGGAGGCGGAGATCATTCGCGATGCCGCGCTGCGCGCCAGCGGACTGCTCTCCGCGAAGATGGGCGGGCCGAGCGTTTATCCGGTGCAGCCCGCCGGTGTCACGGAAGTCGCGTATGGCGGCTCAGGCTGGCCCACGAGCAGCGGCGAGGATCGTTACCGCCGCAGCCTTTACACGTTCATGAAACGGACCGCGCCGTTCGCCATGTTCAACACGTTCGACGCGCCGACCGGCGAATCGTGCGTGGCGCGACGCGACGTGTCGAACACGCCGCTCCAGGCGCTGACACTGCTGAACGACGTGTTCTTCGTTGAGGTGTCGCAGGCGATGGGCAAGATGCTGGCGGCGCGCGAAGGTTCGGTCGAAGAACGGATTCGCCATGCATTCCGCCGCTGCCTGACGCGCACGCCGTCGAAGGACGAGGTTGCGATGCTTGTGAAGTTCTTCGAGATGCAGAAGCAACGTTTCGCCAGCGGCGAGCTCGATGCGAAGCTCATCGCGGGCGAAGGTTCCGACAACGTCGCTGAACGCGCGGCGTGGACTGCGCTTGCCCGCGCCATCCTGAATTTGGACGAGATGATCACGAAAGGCTGAACCATGAATCCGCTTCAACAACATTGCCTCGACGTCACGCGCCGCCACTTCCTCCGCGATTGTGGTGTGGGTCTCGGGAAGATCGCGCTCGGTGGACTGCTCACCAACTCGCTCGCCGGACGCGTGCTTGGCGCGAGCGGCAACACGATCAATCCGCTCGCACCACGCCAGCCGCATTTCGCGGGCAAGGCGAAGCGCGTCATTCACCTCTTCATGGCGGGCGCGCCGAGCCAGCTTGAGCTGTTCGATAACAAGCCGGAGCTCGCGAAGCTCGAAGGCAAGCCGCTGCCACCGTCCGTCATCGGCGGACAACGCTACGCGTTCATCCGTCCTGACGCCGCGGTGCTCGGGCCGCGTTTCAAGTTTGCGAAGCATGGCCAGTCGGGCGCGGAGTTGTCCGAGATGTTGCCGCATCTCGCGAAGGTGGTGGATGACATCTGCCTCATTCGCTCGGTGCACACGGATCAGTTCAACCACGCGCCGGCGCAGATTTTCTTCAACACCGGCTTCTCTCAACCCGGCCGGCCGAGCATCGGCTCTTGGGCGCTCTACGGACTCGGAGCGGAGACGCAGAATCTGCCGGCGTTCGTCGTGATGAGCACGGGCAGCGGCTTGAGCGGCGGCTCCGCGCTGTGGTCGAGCGGCTTTCTCCCGACGCTCTACACCGGCGTGCGCTTTCGCAATCAAGGTCCGCCCATTCTCAACGTGAACAGCCCGGCTGGCGTGGATGCGAAGCTGCAACGCGACACGCTCGACCTGGTCGGTGCGCTGAATCGTCGCCGTCTCTCTGCGGATGGCGACCCGGAAATCGCCACGCGCATCGCGTCCTACGAAATGGCTTTCCAGCTCCAGAGCTCCGCGCCGGAGCTGATGGATTTGAAGAGCGAGAGCAAGGAGACGCTGGAACTTTACGGGTGCGATCCGGACAAGCCGTCCTTCGCCCGGGCGTGTCTGCTCGCGCGCCGGATGATCGAGCGCGGTGTGCGCTTCGTGAACATTTATCACGAAGGCTGGGACGCCCACAGCGACGTGGCTGGCAATGTGAAGAGCAACACCGCGACCACGGACAAGGCCAGCGCGGCGCTCGTCATGGACTTGAAACGCCTCGGCCTGCTCGACGACACGCTCGTCGTCTGGGGCGGTGAATTTGGACGCACGCCGATGGTCGAGTCGAACTCTGCGCTCGGACGGAGTCAGGGTCGCGATCATCATCCGCAGGCGTACACGATCTGGATGGCGGGCGGCGGCATCAAGCGCGGCTTCAGTTACGGTGCCACGGACGACCTTGGATTCCACGTCGTGGAGAATCCGGTTCACGTTCACGATCTTCAGGCGACCATCCTGCACAGCCTCGGCTTCGACCACGAGAAGCTCACGTATCATCACGCGGGCCGCGATTTCCGCCTGACCGATGTGCATGGGAAAGTCATCAAGGACATCTTGAGCTGAGTGCGGAACGATTTCGCGGCACCGGTGTCTAAATTGCCGGATGCGAAATGAAACAACGTCGGAGCGCCGGGCCGTTTGGCGTTGCCATGCGGGGAGTCGGGCCCGTATAACGCCGACGTTTCAAACAGTTAGCCGAATCATGGACAGCACCAAGCGCGGCCACACAAGGATGCCACGGAATCTTCCGGGAATATTCCAGCGACAGCTCCTCCCCCTCTCCTCGGCCTCGCAACTCCTGCGCGGGCGCTTGCCGGCACTGTGGCTTCTCATTCTTCTGGTCACCCTCCTCTTCGCGAGTCCGTTGCGGGCCGCCGTGCGCTTCGACATGTTCGTGGGCTACGACGGCATCGTTCCGATGGGAAGCTGGTTTCCGATTGCCTTCGAAGTTCAGAACGACGGACCGCCATTCACGGCGACAGTGGAGATTGCGGCGGGACAATTCAGCTCCACGCAGAATCGCACCATGCTGGTGGAGCTGCCCACGGGCACGACCAAGCGGTTTATCATCCCGACCTTCAATGCCGGAAGTTATTATCCGACCTGGAGCGCGCGGGTGCTGGACGAGCGACGCAAGGTCCGCGCTGAGACCACGAGCCAGCGCGTCCGTCGGTTGAATGAAGCGGTCGTGCCGCTCGCTGCGGCGATTACGCGTGTCGTGCCGACCTTGCCGGAGTTGAAGACGAAGCAGGACGAGTTGCGCCCGGTGTTCGGACGCTTGCAGCCTTCGGTCTTCCCGGACAACCCGCTCGCGCTGGAGGGGCTCGACACGCTGTATCTCAGTTCTGAGCGTGCCCTCGATCTCAAGGCCAACCAGGTCGGACCGTTGCTCGCGTGGTTGCATGGCGGCGGACATCTCATCGTGGGCCTGGAGCAAATCAATCACCTCAGCGGCTCCGGAGAATGGCTCAAGCAGCTCCTTCCGGTCGAGGCAGCGGGCATGACCTCGGTTTCGTCGCACGACGAATTGCAGTCGTGGCTCACGAGCAGGAAACGTTTCGACGGTTCCACCCATGATAGTTCCAAGGCCAGGAAGGCAGGACCGCAAAACCCGCCTCCTTCGAGTGCCAGCCCCTACAGCGCGCTGGTCGCCGACAACGCATTTGAATCCGCGCCGTTGCAAGTCATCACCGGCAAGCTTCGCGATGGTCGAGTGCTCGTTGGTTCTACGGCTGCGCCGCTGGTCGTCTCCGTGGCGCGGGGCAGGGGACATCTCACCGCGCTCATGTTCGCGCCGGAACTCGAGCCCTTTCGTTCGTGGAAGAACGCGCCGCATTTCTGGGCCAAGATGATCGACCTGCCGCCCGAGCTGTTGACCACCGAGGCGTTCAACCGCAATGCCGGCCGCCCGATTGACGGCGTCTTCGGGGCGATGATCGACAGCAAACAGATTCGCAAGCTGCCGGTCGGCTGGCTGCTGCTTCTGCTCATAGGCTACCTCGTCGTGATAGGGCCGCTCGACCAGTATTGGCTCAAGAAGCTCAACAAGCAGATGCTCACCTGGCTGACCTTTCCCGCCTACGTCGCCTTCTTCTCGCTGTTGATTTATTTCATCGGCTACAAGCTCCGCGCCGGCGAGACCGAGTGGAACGAGCTGCATGTCGTGGACGTCATTCCGCATGGCGAGAGCGCGGATCTGCGCGGGCACACCTACGGCTCCATCTACTCGCCGGTGAATGCGCAATACGCCTTCGCCAGCGAGCAGCCCTTTGCGACGCTTCGTGGCGAATACGTGGGCAACTACGGCGGCGGACAGGAATCCAGCCGTTCGACCGTGGAGCAACGTCCGGCGGGATTCCGCGCGCAGGCGTCGGTGCCGGTGTGGACCAGCCAGTTGTTCGTCAACGATTGGTGGAGGCAGAACGCCACGCCCGTGAAACTCGCGGTCACCGCGACTGAGATTACCATCGACAATGACCTCGAAGTTCCTCTGACGAATGTGCGTGTGGTGATTGGCGATCAGGTGTTGGAGCTCGTGAATGTTCCGGCTCAGGAGAAGAAGACCTTCGCCCGGCGCAGCCTTCCCTCCTCCACGCTGCAAATGTTCGTGCAGAACAACGGACGGAACTTTTCGGCGGCGGTCAATTCCCGCCAGGAGGCGTTCGGCGACAATCAGCAGGGACGGATCAATGACCTCGCCACTGCTTCCATGGCCGCGTCGTTCGTCTCGATGAACAGCACGGCGAACAACTACGAGAACTTCACCTGCCCGCCCGGCTTCGAGTTGTCGCACCTCACCGAACGCGGCGATGCCGTCCTGCTGGCGTGGTTGCCGAACTTCTCGTTCACTCCGCCGCTCAATCAATTCCCGTCCAGCCGTGGCGCGAAGAACACGCTGCTGCGGCTGGCATGTGAGGTGGGGAAATGAGGAATAAAACGTGAAACGGAAAACGTAATTCTGAAAACGTAATAACCATGAACGCCCCAATGCCCTCTTCCATTTTACGTTTCACGTTTCACGTTTCACTCCGCTTCGCTTGTAAATCGTAAACCATCCCATCCCATGTCAGCTCCTCCTCTTCCCGCTGTTCAGACCCTCGGCCTCACCCGCAGCTACGGCAGCATGGTCGCGCTGAACACGCTCGACCTCACCATCAACCAGGGCGATCTCTTCGGCTTCATCGGGTCGAACGGCGCGGGCAAGACCACCACGCTCCGCATTCTTGCCACCTTCCTCGCACCCAGCGCCGGGCAGGCGCTCGTCCTCGGCCACGATGTCGTGCGCGATGCCGACGCCGTCCGCCACGTCATCGGCTACATGCCCGACTTCTTCGGTGTGTACAAGGACATGGAAGTCACCGAGTATCTCGACTTCTTCGGCGCGTGTTACAAGATTCCGACCGCGCAGCGCGAGAAGACCGTCAACGACGTCCTGGAACTCGTCGGCCTCAGTGAGAAGAAGGGCGCGCTCATCGGTGCGCTCAGCCGCGGCATGCAGCAACGCCTCGGCCTCGCCCGCGTGCTCATCCACGATCCGAAGGTTCTCCTGCTCGACGAGCCCGCCTCCGGCCTCGATCCTCGCGCGCGCATCGAGATGATGGCCATTCTCCAGGAACTTCAACGCATGGGGAAAACCATCATCATCAGCTCGCACATTCTCAGCGAGCTCCAGACCCTGTGCAATCGCGTCGCCATCATCGAGCGCGGCAAGCTCATCTACGCCGGTCCGGTGCAAGGCGTGCGCGATCATGCCTCCAGCGGGCGCGTCATCTGGGTCAAGGTCTCCAGCGATCAGGATCGCGCCATCGAACTGTTGAAGGTTCGTCCCGAGGTGAGCGCGGCGGAATCCGAGGACGGCCACATCAAGATCACCCTCGTCAACCACGACATCGACCACAGCGTGATCGCAGAAACCTTGGTCCACGGCGGCGCGAAATTGACGGAGCTTCGCGAAGACGAGCTTGGCCTCGAAGAAGTTTTCCTCCGCGTCACCCGTGGCGACACGCAGTAACGGCGTAAAACGGAAAACGTAATGCGTAACAAGAGACGCCATCTACATTTACGTTTCACGTTATACGCATCACACCTCGTATGACTTTCCTTCCCATCGTTGAACGCGAGCTGCGCGTGGCGGCGCGGCGAAAGGCCACCTATTGGTCCCGCATCGGGGCGGCGGGAATAGCGGTTGCGATTCTCGCGGCGGTGCTCTGGTTCTCCCGACTGAGCGGCGGCACCTTCGGCTTCCGCGCCCAGCTCGGGCCGATCATCTTCGGCATCTTCTCCTGGCTGAGCTTCGCGTTTGTCTGCGTCACCGGAATTTTCCTTACTGCGGATTCCGTGAGCGAGGAGAAGCGGGAAGGAACTCTCGGCCTGCTCTTCCTCACGGACCTGCGCGGCTACGACGTCGTGCTGGGCAAGCTCTTCTCCCATTCCCTGGTGGCCACCTATGGATTGCTGGCGGCGCTTCCGGTGATTGGCATCGCGTTCCTGGTGGGTGGCGTGACGGGCGGCGAGTTCTGGCGACTCGTGCTGCTGCTGCTCAACACGCTGTTCTTTTGCCTCGCAGCCGGAGTGTTCGTCTCAACGATTAGTCGCGATGCCCAGCGCGCCATGAGCGGCGCGGCGCTGTTGTGCGGGTTGTTCATTATTCTGTTTCCCGCGATCGATTGGGCGTTGGCCGGGTGGAACAGCGCAAGATTTCAGCCGATTCTTAGCCTGGCGAGCCCGTGGTATGGGATGAAGGAGGCGCGCTCGCTCGGCGTGTCGGACTTCTGGACCAGCCTGCTCGTGGTGCATTTGATTGCGTGGACTTTTCTCGCCTTGGCGTCGGTTCTCGCCCCGCGCTGCTGGCAGGAGCAGGCGGCTAGGCCGACTTCCGGGGCGGGTTCGCGCGGACAACGGCTCCGTTTTGGTTCGCCCGCAAAGCGCGCCGCCTTGCGCGTGAAGTGGCTGGCCGAAAATCCCGTCCGCTGGCTGGCCGGACGCGACCTGTGGATGGGGCGCTTCCTGTGGTTTGTGCTGGCGGTGTTTCTGATCGTGCCAGGGTTGCTGGCGCTTAGTTCGCATGAACCTCGGACGATGTTGATGCTGGCCAACAGCGGCACATCTTACTATCTGCTCCTGTTCAAACTATTGCTCGCGACGGTCGCGAGCGGGTTCTTCGTGGATGCCATGCGAACGGGCACGATGGAGCTGTTACTGGTCACGCCGCTGACGCCGGAGCAGATCGTCCGAGGACGGTGGTGGGCGTTGCGGCGCACGTTTGGTCCGCCGCTCCTCGTTCTCTTGCTGTTGATGGCGGGTTCAGCCGCCTTGAACATTGACGAGTCGATTCGCAGTTCCCTCAAGAACAACACGCCGTTCACGACGGAGACGCTGACGCAGGAGATCATTCAGGCGGGGTGCTCACTCCTCTCAACGGTGAGCGGTGTCATCGCCATCGCTTGGTTCGGGATGTGTATGGGGTTGATCACGAGGAAAGCGACTCATGCGGTCATCAAGACCATTGTCTTTGTTCAAGTCGTACCAGGGATTGCACTTGTGTTCGTGATGTTCGGTTTGGTCTTCACCATGGGCCTGGGTATTTCGCCGATGTTTGGAGCCTGGCTGATGCAAACAATTTTCAGTGTCCTTTCCATTGCCATCGACGTCGCCTTCATCGTGCTGGCCCGTCGAACGCTCTTCAACGAGTTCCGCGAGCTTGCCTCCATAACATCCGTTGAGAGCGGCCGTGCATTTCAATGGCCGAAGTTCCACCGTCAGGAGTCAGTCGAAGCAGAGCCTGTCGCATGACCTTCCTCCCCATTGTTGAACGTGAATTGATCGAAGCCTCGCGGCGGCGCGGGACGTATTGGATCCGCCTCGCGGCGGCGGGAGTCGGCGTGCTCATCGGCGGATGGATGATGTTGGTCATGCGCCGCGAGCGTCCTTGGGAGTTGGGGCAGGCCATGCTCGTTGCGACCTCCTGCGCCGTTTACCTCTACTGCCTGTTC
>CAMCCU010000100.1 GCA_945872975.1 Pedosphaera parvula Ellin514 | reverse complement strand
TCGTCCAGTAGGCCCACCAGTAGGGTGCCGGCTCCACGCCCCACAACGGGCCGAGGATGAACGGGTCCGCCGCGCGGTTCTGCATGAAGACGAACTTCTCGTAAGGGTTGCCGCTATACCAGGCGATGAAGAACTCCATCCCGTAGGCGTAACCAACGATGGAACCCGTCGCGAGGATGACTTTGCCCATCAGCTCGATGTGGCGGACGGTGATAATCTCTTCCAGATGACAGACCTTGCGCATCGGGAGCAGCAGCGTCAGCACCATGCCGAAGCCGGAGAAGACGGCGCCCGCGACGAAGTAGGGCGGGAAGATGGTCGTGTGCCAGCCGGGCAACTGCGACACCGCGAAGTCGAACGAGACGATGGAGTGAACGGAGAGCACCAGCGGCGTGCTGAGACCAGCGAGCAACAAGTAAGCTTTTTCGTAATTGCTCCAGTGCCGGTTCGAACCGGTCCAGCCGAGGGAGAACAAACCGTAGGCCACTTGGCGAATCTTGGACTTGGCCCGGTCGCGCATCACGGCCAGGTCAGGAATCAAACCCATGTACCAGAACAACAGCGAGACGGTGAAGTAAGTCGAGACGGCGAACACGTCCCACAGCAGCGGCGAGCGGAACTGCGGCCAGATGGAGTTCGCGTTCGGCAATGGCAGCAGCCACCAGCCAAGCCAGATGCGCCCGATGTGAATGAGCGGGAAGATGCCGGCGCACATCACGGCGAAGATGGTCATGGCTTCGGCGGCGCGATTAATCGAGGTGCGCCACTTCTGACGCAGCAGGAAGAGAATCGCCGAGATCAGCGTGCCGGCGTGGCCGATGCCGATCCAGAAGACGAAGTTCGTGATGTCCCACGCCCAGGCGACCGGCACTTGCAGACCCCACACACCGACGCCGGTGGTCATGAGGTACACAATCATGGTGAAACACACTCCGGTCAGGAGCACGCTCGGGATGAAGAGCACCCACCACCACTTCGGCGTCTTGCCTTCGGCAATGCCGGAGATCTGGTCGGAGATCCAGCCGATCGAGCGCTTGTTCAGCACCAGCGGCTCGCGTTCGAGTTCCTTCGGGATCGAAGGAATGACGGGCAGGTCTTTGGAAAACGCGTCAGCCATTAGTGCGCTCCTTTCTTCTCTGCGTGGACAGCGGGGGCACCGTGACCTTCATTTCCTGCATGGCCGTGAGTTTCAAACGGACTGCCTTGGGTTTTCATGTACTCCTGCAAATTCTTGGGAGTCTCAATGGCCGCGTAATCCGGCATCTTGGGATTCGGATTGCGGATGCGCGCCATATAAGTCAGGCGCGGACGGGTGTCGAGGAAGCCCAGCACGTCGTAGTCGCGGTCGTTCCTCTTGAGCTGCGAGACACGGCTGTTCGGATCGAGCAGGTTGCCGAAGACAATCGCTTCCGCCGGGCAGGCCTGCTGACAGGCGACCTTCGGAACCGTGCCGTCTTTTTCCTTCAACTGCACGTCGCCGCTCATGCCGGCCTTGACCTTCTGGCCGATCTTCGCCTGCTCGATGCGCTGCACACAGAACGTGCATTTCTCCATCACGCCACGCATGCGAACCGAGACATCCGGGTTCTTGAGCAGCTTGAGCAAATCCCATTCGTCATCCGGACGCGTGCCCGCATCAGGATTCTTCCACCAGCGGAGAACGTTCCACTCGCCATGCGTCGAAGAAGTCAACGGGCTGCTATAAACCGATCCAACAAGCTGATCGAGCGAGCGCTTGTTGTAATCGAAGAAGTTGAACCGGCGAACCTTGTAGGGGCAGTTGTTCGAGCAGTACCGCGTGCCGACGCAGCGGTTGTAGGCCATCACGTTGAGGCCTTCCTCGTCATGCACGGTGGCATTGACGGGGCAGACGGATTCGCACGGCGCATTCTCGCAGTGCTGGCAGAGCATCGGCTGGAAGACTGCCTGCGGATCGTCGATGAGATTCGACGCCATTTTCATGGCCGCGCCGCTGTAGTAACGATCGATACGCAGCCAGTGCATCTCGCGGTTGCGGATGACCTGATCCTTGCCGACGATCGGGACGTTGTTTTCGCTCTGGCAGGCCAGCACGCACGAACCGCAGCCCACGCAGGAGCTGAGATCGATGGACATGCCCCACTGATGCTGATCGCTGGCGAGAACGGTCTTGACCGTGACACCCGCCTGTCCACCGCGTTTCTCGTAGCCGGTGTAAGGATGCTCGTATATGCCGGTGGGCCGTTCGACCGGCGGGAGACCAACCTTCTCCTTCGCGATGTGGCCGGTGTGATTGGGCGATTCGAGATCGAAATTCTTGGCGAACGTCGGAGCCTTCTCGTACTGGTCTTTGTTCGCTTCGCGCACGATCGGGCGGCCTTCCATCGAGCCATGCTCCTGGGTGCAGGCCACGACGTGCGTCTCGCCCGTCTTCGTCAGCTTCGCGCCGACGGCAAAATTCAATCCGGTCGAAGTGCGCAACGCGTAGGCGTTGTAGAGACCGATGTTGTGCGCGATGCGGCCCGCGCCGCCCGCCTTCGTCTTCTGGCGGCCATAACCCAGCGCCAGGCCGAGCGAGTTGTCAGCGAAACCGGGCTGCACCCAGATCGGCCCGCGAATTTTGTTTCCGCCCAGCTCGAGCTCGACGACATCACCGTTCTTCACGTCCCGTTCTTCAGACGTCTTGCGGCTGATGAGCACCACGTTGTCCCAGACAATCTTCGTGATGGGATCGGGAAATTCCTGCAGCCAGCCGTTGTTGCTGCCGCGACCGTCGTCCACCTTCAAATCGCGGTGGAAGACGACTTCCAAGCTGTCCTTCGTCGGTGCCGCCGGATTGATCGTGGAGAACGCCTTGACGACCACATCGCCACCCAGCGGCGCATCATTGCCCTTCGGCGCAGGACCGGCGAGGAAACCATCATGGAGAAACTTCTTCCAAGCTTCCTCGACGTTGCCAGCACCCGCGAAGGCGCGGAACGTTTCGCGAACGGTGTCGTAGGACTTCTTGACCTCCTGTTCACCCAGCACCGCGAGAACATCAAGCTCGGTCAACCCGTCGAACAACGGCGCGATCAGCGGCTGAACCGGAACGAGCGTCCCATCGCTCGTGCGCGCATCACCCCACGATTCGAGGTAATGATTTTGCGGCACGGAGAGCGTCGTGGCCGGTGAAGCAGCGAAGGTTTCGTCCTCGTACTGGCCGAGACGAATCACGTTCTTCGCCTTGCCCTGAGCATCGGCCCACTTGAGGTCGGCCGGCGCCGTCAAGGCCGGGTTGCCGCCGAGAACCACCAGCGTATCAATCAGGCCAGACGTCAGGTCGCGAGCGATGGAGGCGAGGTCGGAATTGACCGTCGCTTGAGGAATCTCCGAGAAGAAGACCGTCTTGCCGTTGTTGCCGAGCGCGGCGTTTAGCAGGTTCGCGATGACATGCACCGCCGCCGGTTGACGATGGCCCGCCATGATGACGCACGCGCCCGCATTGGCCTTGAGATCGTTCGCGCATTCTTCAACCCACTTCGCATCGACACCCTCCGGAAGTTTGAGACGCGCTGCGAGGCTGGTGATTTGAGTGTTCTGAGGCGCGAGTTTCGCCGCAATCGCCGCCGCCACCGCGACCACTTGGCTCGTCGGAACGCGCAGACGATGATCGGCCGAGATGCCCGTGAGGGTGAACAAGCCTTCCACCGAGTAGAGGCGGTTCATCTTGTCGGTCGCCTTCTCCGTCTTGCGACCCTTCGCGTAGCCGCGAATCAAGCGATAGGAATCCGCTTCCGTGCCTGCGAAATCGCAGTCGAGCGAGAGAATGACGCTGGCCTGATCGAGCTTGAGGTAAGGCGCGCCACCGGTGATGCGGCGGTTGACGTTCAAGTCCACCGGCTCATAAACAGCCCACTTGGCCTGCGGGAACTTGAACTGCAGCGCCGTCAGCAAACGATGCCGCGAAGGGGAGCTGCTTTCCTCGAGCACGAACGCCGTGCGCGCACCCTTAGCCGCGTTGATGCTGCGACCGAGCGCTGCGAGCGCGTCAATGGCCTTCTCCTTCGAAATCGTATTGCCCGCCTGCGTGTAACGCTGGGCGCGGTCCGGATCGTAGAGTCCGAGAATCGAGGCTTGTGTGAACGCGTCCGTGGAGCCGTTGCTGTCCGGATGCTCAGGGTTGCCCTCGATCTTGGTCGGCCGGTTTTCGTGGGACTTGACCAGCAGCGGAACCGCTCCACCACGCGTCGGCATCGCGGTCGCAAAGAACTGCGGAACGCCGTGGATGTAGCCTTCGGGCGTCTTGCCGAACGGGAGAATCTTCTCCTCAGGCCGACGGCAGCCGGTGCCTAGTGAACCCAGTCCGCCCAAGAGGAAGGAGGCGGACATGATCTTGACGAAATTGCGGCGGGACACCGGATCGGTGAACTCGCTGGCACCGGCGGGAAACTCGCGCTCCAACCATTGGCGGAACTCCGGCGTATCCGCCAGTTGATCCATGCTGCGCCAGTATTTTTGCCCGCTTTCCGGCTCGGGACAGGGAGGTGGAATGGTTTTCATCGATGGCAGGCGGAGCAATTCTGCGAAGCGTTCACTTTCCAGTCTTTCACGGCGGCATTGCCGAACTTGAGCTGCATGGCAGCGGCGACATGCGGGTCGGAATCAAAGTTCCAGTCGAGCTGCGTCACCTTGTCCGACGGACGCAGGTTCAGCTCAGGATTGCGATGGCAGTCGAGACAGAAGGTCATGCTCAGCGGCTTGGCGTGCTGCACTTCCTCCATCTTGTTGATTTCGCCGTGGCACTTCACGCACGAGACACCGCGCGCGACGTGGACGGAGTGATTGAAATAGACGTAGTCAGGCACCTTGTGGACCTGCACCCAGGGGATCGGCTTGCCCGTGGCCGCGCTTTCACGGACCAGCGCCAGACGGCTGTCGTCCTTCAGCACCTGATTGTGGCAGTTCATGCAAGTGGTCGCCGCCGGGACATTCGAATACCAGGATTTCTCAACGTCGCTATGGCAATAGCGGCAATCCAAGCCGAGCTGATCGACGTGGACGGAGTGCGGGAAACCAACCGGCTGGATGGGCTGATAGCCCACGCGCGTGTATTTCGGCGTGAAGTAATACCACAGCCCGCCGACGACGCTCGTGGACGTGAGCATGCCCCCGACAATCAAGATCAGGGGCAGCCGGCTGGTCCACTTAGGAAAAATGGCTGACATCTCAGTGCGATTCTTTCAGGCGCAACTGCGCGGTTGTTTGGATACTTCGGAACGACTTGCCGGACTCCGCCGGCCAGATCGGGAACTTTCTTCCCGTCCCATGACTCCCCGTCAACGGACTTTGAGCGGAAGCCACATTCATACCAACGACACTTCACAGACCCAAGTTCACGTCCCACAGTCCGACTCGAAATCAATGCAGCGACGTACAATTCCGTCGCCGGAACGGGTGTTTACAAGATCGGGTCAATGCTTGGCAAGGAACTTTGTGAAATGTTTCACAAATTCGGATGTGTTAATGAGACCGATAAGCCTGACCCATCCTTCAGCGCTCGATCGCGGGAATTCATCCGTCCGAAGGGTATTCAAAACCCCGTAGCAGACGAGGTCACGAGGCTCATTTGAATGCCCTGTTCTTGATGTGATCCTCCTCATGTCGCCGGCTACGCCGGCCAGGACGAGTTCCACCAATTTTGCGACTTTCCTTTACGTCCACCAGCCTTTGTTGCTTAAACTCGCGCCACTAACCTATGGCTCAACCAAATACCGGCAAGCCGTGCATCCGCCACATCGCCAACCTCTGGTCTCTCCGCGACACCCCGACCGCCAAGAAGCCCTGGCCGCTCGAAAAGAAAATTGAGGCGGTGAAAGAAGCCGGCTTCGACGGCTTCACGGATCTCGCCACGCCCAAGCACGGCAAGCTCGCCGAAAAATATGGCTTGAGCATCGTGGGTTACTTCGCCTCGGCGAAGCCCGACGAATTCCGCACGCTCCTCCAGCAGAACAAGGATGCCGGCGCAAAGGTGATCAACATCCAGCTCGGTGATCACGACACGACCTCCAGCGACGCCGTGCGCATGGCCCTGCGCGCCATGCTCGAGGCCGAGGCGATGGGGCTGCAACCCTCCATCGAGATCCATCGCGATACCTGCACTGAGACGCCCGAAAAGGTTTACCTGCTCGCGGAAGGCTACCAGCGCGTGACCGCCAAGCCGCTGCGTTTCACGTGGGATTTCTCCCACATCGCCGTCGTCAAGCACCTCGCGCCGCCCTTCTGGGAACGCCTGCTCGTGCGCCCCGATCTCATCCAGCTCGCGAACCAGTTTCACTTCCGTCCGTTCAACGGCCAGCATTGCCAGGTGCCCGTCACCGATGGGCGCGGACGCGTCTCGCCCGAACTCGAGGACTGGCTGCCCTTCGCCAAGAAGTGTCTCCAAGTCTGGCTGCAAGGAAATCAGGCCGGACGCGAAATCTTCGTCGTGCCAGAGATGGGTCCGGCCTCCAGCGGCTACAACCTCCATCAGCTTCCCGACAGCTGGACCGACGCTGTGAAGCTGCGCGGCATCCTCGACAAGCTATGGAAAAGCCTGCCCGGCACCGCGAAGTAAGCTGCTGTGTCCCGTCCGCGTCGTCCCGAAGATCTCGTCACCGCCCTGCTCGACTGGTTCGCGCGCGAAGCCCGCGATCTCCCGTGGCGTCATACGCTTGATCCGTATGCCGTATGGGTTTCGGAAATCATGCTGCAACAGACGCAGGTGAAGACCGTCATTCCCTACTGGGAACGTTGGATGCGGGAACTGCCCGACATCACTTCCCTCGCCCAAGCACCGCAGGAGAAAATCCACAAGCTCTGGGAAGGACTCGGCTACTACACGCGCGTCCGCAATCTCCAGAAAGCCGCCCAGCATCTCGTGCGGGAAAATGGCGGCGAGTTCCCAAAAGCCTTCGACGCCGTCCTCGCGCTGTCCGGCATTGGGCGCTACACGGCCGGCGCGATCACCAGCATCGCCTTCAACCAACCCTCGCCCATCCTCGACGGCAACGTCATCCGCGTGCTCACCCGCCTCTTCGGCATCGAGGAGAATCCCAAAGACAAAGCGACCAATGCGAAACTCTGGAACCTGGCGGACGAACTCGTCCTCGCCGCTCAACCAGTCCCCCTCTCCCCTCGCCCCTCTCACCTCTCACCATTTTCGATCAGCGGCCCCTGCTCCGCCCTGAACCAATCCCTCATGGAACTCGGCGCGCTCATCTGCACGCCGAAACAGCCGCGCTGCGACGATTGTCCGCTCAAGAAACCGTGCGTCGCCCGCGCCACGAATCGAGCTGAAGCGCTGCCCAACCTCGGCAAGCGCGCCGCTGCCACCGACCGGCGCTTCGTCGCCTTCCTCGCGCAACGCGACAACCAATGGCTCGTGCAACAGCGGCCCGCCGGAGTCGTGAACGCGCATCTCTGGGAATTTCCAAACGTCGAAGTTGACGCGGAAACGAGCGACCTAGCCGCGCACGCCGCGAAACTTCTTGGAGCCAGGCCGGCTCAGTTGAATCCGCTCGTGATGATCAAGCACTCCATCACGCGCTACCGCATCTCGCTCGAAGCCTATCTCGTCACCGCCACCAAAGGCGTGCGTGCGACCACCCCTTCGCGATGGCTGACCATCGAAGAACTCGACGCCCTCGCCTTCACCAGCGCGCATCGAAAGATTCTCACGGCTCTCCGGCACAAGACCTCGGAGTGAATCAGCGTTGCCGATGGCAGACCGTCTCAGGCAACCTCTGAAGCCATGAAGTTGCTGCGACTCCTCCTCGCCTTTCTCGTCCTATCGGGCGCGGCATCCGCCCCGGCGGCCACCAAGGAAAAGGCGACCAAGCTTGCCAAGATTAAGTTCAGCACCAAGCGCGGCCTTCACGACGCTCCGTTCGACCTGAACCTCACCAGCGATGCCGCGGCGGCAAAGATCTTCTTCACCACCAATGGCGCGCTCCCGACTCCGAAGTCTGGCAACCCCTACAGCAACTCCATCCGCATCAGCACGACCACCACGATTCGCGCGGCCGGCTTCGAGAACGAACAGCTCGTCACGGAGATCGACACGCACACATTCCTCTTCATCACCGACGTGCAGAAGCAAACCGGAGCGGGCGCACCGCGCACGTGGGGCACGAACGCCGGGAAGGACGTGATCGCCGATTACGAGATGGACCCGGAGATCGTCGGACATCCCGCGTATCGCGACGTGCTGCCCGACGCGCTGCGGGCGTTGCCGTCGCTGTCGCTCGTGCTGGACTCCGGAGACCTCTTCGACCCGGCGCGCGGCATTTACGCGAACCCGATGCAGAGCGGCGACGAATGGGAACGCGCAACGTCGGTGGAGTTCATTCAGCCGGACGGCGCGAAGGGCTTTCAGATCGACTGCGGCCTGCGCATTCAAGGCGGCTGGAACCGCCGTCCCGAGGAGTCGCCGAAGCACGCCTTCCGCCTCGCGTTCCGCAAGAAGCATGGCGCCGGCAAGCTGAAGTTTCCTCTGTTCGCCAGCCCCGGCGCGGAAGAGTTCGATGGACTGATTCTCCGTGCGGGCTGCAACAACTCCTGGCTGCACTGGAGCGGTGCGGAGCGCAAGCAGGGCGATTACCTCCGCGACCAGTGGATGCGCGAAAGCTACGCCGCGATGGGGCATCCCTCGGCGCGTGGCATGTTCGTCCACCTGTATCTGAACGGGCTCTACTGGGGCGTTTACAACGTGGCCGAGCGGCCGGATGAAAACTTCGCCGCCGAACATCTGGGCGGCAAGGCGAAGGACATCGACGCGCGGAACAGCGACAAGATTCTCTCGGGCGATGACGTGGCGTGGAAGGAACTCTTCAAGGTCGCGAACGCCGGCCTGCACGAGGATGCGGCGTATGAAACCGCGCAGCGTCTGCTCGACGTGCCGACGTTCATCGATTTCATAATTCTTAATCTCTACGGCGCGAACGGCGACTGGGACCGAGCGTCAAACTGGTATGCCGCGCGACGTCGCAGCCCGGATGGGAAGTTCGTATTCTTCGTTTGGGATGGCGAACGCACGTTGGAGGACGTGCAGGCGAACGTGCTGAAGTTCGACGATGACTTCAGTCCGCCGCGCCTCTTCCACAAGCTCATCGAGAACGACGCGTTCCGCCGGCTGTTCGCCGACCATGCGCAGCGGCACCTGAATGGCGACGGGGTGCTCACTCCGAAGCCAGCCGCGGAACGATTCCAGCGTTGGTCCTCCCGGCTCGATAAAGCCATCGTCGCCGAATCCGCGCGCTGGGGGGATTACCGCCGCGACGCGCATCCATACAAGACCGGCCCCTACGAACTCTATACGCGCGATGATCATTGGCGGCCTGAGATCCAGCGGTTGCTGAAAGATTATTTCCCGAAGCGAACCGATGCCTTCTTGAAGCAACTGCGCGAGGCCGGACTTTACCCAGAATGATGCGGTGCAAGGTTTCGACGTGGCAGTAGAAACGACCTCCCTCACCCCAGCCCTCTCCCCAAGGAGAGGGAGCGCGGCCATGGCGCTAAATGTAGGAACCTTTTCTTCCGCGTTTGGAGCGCCGTCGAACGCGGCGAACGATGTAGATACTTGCAGCGATCCATATCGCGCACCCTCTCCTTGGGGAGAGGGCCGGGGTGAGGGAGGACCATCTTTCACAACAAGATTGCCAGATTCACTCCGACAGACCTCCCGACGCCAAAGTTTTCTCCTTCCCTCACAATCCCGCTTCCGCACAATCGCCGCCTTGAACTGATGAAAGCCATTCAACTCGAAAAGCCACAGAGCTTCCGTTCCATTGAGATTCCCGAACCCGCCGCGCCCGCCACCGGTGAAGCGCTGGTGCGCGTTCATCGCATCGGCATCTGCGGCACGGACATCTCCGGTTATCTCGGCAAGATGCCGTTCTTCTCCTACCCGCGCATTCCCGGCCACGAGCTCGGCGTCGAGGTGCTCGCCGTCGGCACCGGCGTCACGAACGTCCAGCCGGGCGACCGCTGTTCCGTCGAGCCCTACATGAATTGCGGCCAGTGCCTTCCGTGTCGTCGCGGCAGCACCAACTGCTGCGAGAATCTAAAAGTCCTCGGTGTGATGATGGACGGCGGCATGACCGAGCGCATGACGTTGCCCGCGCACAAGCTGCATCCCGCGAACAAACTCTCGCTCGAACAATGCGCGCTCGTGGAGACACTCGCCATCGGCTGTCACGCCGTGAATCGCGGCAATCCGCAGCCCGGCGAGAACGTGCTCGTCATCGGCGCGGGCCCGATCGGCCTTTCCGTGCTCGAATTCGCCAAGCTCTCCGGCGCGAAGACCATCGTGCTCGATCTGAACGAACAACGGCTCGCGTTCTGCCGCGAGAAGATGGGCGTGCAGCACACGATCCTTTCGAAAGGCGACGGTGCGGAGCTGGAGGAGTTGAAGGCGCTCACGGACGGCGCACTCGCGCAAGTCGTCATCGATGCAACGGGCAGCAACAAGTCGATGGGGCACGCGCTGGGCTATTGCGGCTTCACCGGACGGCTCGTTTACGTCGGCATCACGCAGCAGGAAGTCACCTTCCCGCACGCGCCCGTCATGCACCGCCGCGAGCTGACGCTGCTCGCCAGCCGCAACGCGCTGCCGCCGGATTTCACGCGCATCATCAAGCTGATCGAAGACGGTCGCATCGATACGCGTCCATGGATTACGCACCACGCCACGTTCAACGAAGTCATCGACGTCTTCCCGGGCTGGATCAAGCCGGAGACCGGCGTGATCAAGGCGATGGTGGAAGTCGTATGAACTACCGCCCGACACGATCCATGCGCCACGTCTTCGCTGCGACGCAGCGCGCCTTCACCCTCATCGAGCTGCTCGTCGTCATCGCGATCATCGCCATTCTCGCCGGCCTGCTCCTGCCCGCGCTCGGCTCCGCCAAGGGCCGCGCCCAGACGGCAACCTGCCTGAACAACCTCCGGCAGCTCACCCTCGCCTGGTCCATCTACGCCGATGACAACGGCGATCTGCTCGTCAACAACCACGGCCGTCCCGAGACCATCACCAAGCGGAACAACTGGGCGAACAACGTGCAGGACTGGGGCACGAGCGATGACAATATCAACACCACCCTCGTCACAGACGCGTTGCTGGGCCCCTATGTCGGGCGATCGGTGCCGGTCTTCAAGTGCCCGTCCGATCGTTCACAAGCGGCCAACGGCGACCGCATCCGCAGCGTATCGATGAACTGCATGGTCGGTGATCCCGGCGAGCTGACGAACAAGTTCAACCCCGAATACCTCCAGTTCTTCATGTCAGCGAGCATCCCTGATCCGTCGAAGATTTTCGTCTTCCTCGACGAACATCCCGACACGATCAACGACGGCTTCTTCATGAACCGCCTCGCCGATTATCAATGGGGCAATCGCCCGGCATCGTTCCACAACGGCGGCGGGAACTTCTCCTTCGCCGATGGCCACACCGAGACGCATCGCTGGCAGGTCGGCGACACCGTTCGTCCGCCCATTCAAGGCGGTGCGGGCGGAAACATCGCCGCGTCACCACCGACAGACTTCGACTGGGTGAAGGAACGGACGAGCGTGAAGAAGTGATTGTCGTGGCGTAAAACGTGAAACGTAAAGGGACGACTCTTCCTTCGTTCCTAAATCTTAATCCTAATCTTACTCTCGCTCCTAATCTTTCCCCGAACCTTGAAGCTCCGGGAAGGATTAGGATTAAGAACTGAAACGGGACCACTGCTGTCGCCCCTGTGGGTCACTCTGCCACGTAGATGTTCTTCAGCTCCGTGTAGCCTTCCATCGCCGCCATGCCGAGGTCACGACCGAGGCCGCTCTGCTTAAAGCCGCCGAACGGCGCTTCGACGTGGACGCTCGAATGAGAGTTGATGCTGATCACGCCGCTCTCGATCCGGCGCGAGACCCGCAGCGCGCGCTTCAAATCATTCGTCCACAGCGACGCGCTCAGACCGTAGCGCGACGCGTTCACCTCGCGCAGCATCTGCTCCTCGTCATCGAACGGACGGATGCAGACGACCGGCCCGAAGACTTCCTCCTGCCAGACGCGATCCGTTGGCTCCGCACCGAGCACGATGGTTGGTTGAAGATAAAAACCCTTCGGTGACGGACGCTGCCCACCATGCGCGATCACCCGTCCTGCCTTGCGCGCACCCTCGATGAACTCCTCAGCCACCGCACGCTGATTCGCGGAGACCAGCGGCCCCAGTTGAGTCGCATCCAGCGCAGGATCGCCCACGACGATTTTCTTCGTCTCGGCGATGAACAGCTCCACGAACTGATCGAACGCGCGGCGTTCCACAAACATCCGGCTGCGCGCACAGCAATCCTGGCCCGTGTTGGCGAAGACGCTCATCGGCGAACTCGCCGCCGCCTGCGCGATGTCGGCATCGCCGAAGACGATGTTCGGCGACTTGCCACCGAGTTCGAGCGAGACGCGTTTCAAATCCCGCGCCGCCAGGCCCATGATGCGCGAGCCGATCTCCGTGGAGCCGGTGAAGGAAACTTTGCGAATCAACGGATGAGTCGCCAGCGCGTCGCCGATGACGCTCCCCTGCCCCGGCACCACCTGGAGCGCGCCCGCCGGCACGCCCGCCTGATACGCGAGCTGGCCCAGCAGAATCGCGGTGAGCGGCGACTGGCTGGCCGGCTTGAGCACCACGGTGTTTCCTGCGGCGAGCGCGGGCGCGACTTTCCAGCAGGCGATGGGGAACGGGAAATTCCACGGCACGATGGCCGCGACCACGCCCATCGGCTGGCGCAGCGTGAAGTCGAATCCGCCGCGTGCGACCGGGATCGTCTGGCCGCAGAACTTCGTAATCGCTCCGGCGTAATACTCAAAGACCCGCGCGCCCAGGGCGATTTCATCGCGCGCATCGCTGATGGGCTTGCCGACGTTCTGGCTCTCCAACTGTGCAAGCGTCTCCAGGTTTTCGCGGATCACCTTCGCGACGTTGAAGAGGATGTCCGTTCGTTTGCGCGGCGAGAGATCGCGCCATTCGCGCTCGAAGGTTTGCTGCGCGCCATCGATCGCCACCTGCACATCCGCCACGCTCGCGGCAGAGACCTCGCAGAAGACCTGTTCCGTCGCAGGATTCGTCTGCGGGATCAACTTGCCGTCGCTCGAGTTCTTGAAGTCGCCGTTGAGAAATAATTTCGTCTCAGTCATGGGGTGGAGTGTAGAGATGCGCGGTCGAGTGTCGATG
>CAMCCU010000099.1 GCA_945872975.1 Pedosphaera parvula Ellin514 | reverse complement strand
CGCTGTTCTTTTACCTCCTTCACCTTCCGCTCATTCACGGGCTCGCCGTGGCGGTGAACCTGATTCGCTACGACCGCGCCGACTGGCTCTACGGCAACAATCCGGCCAAACCGCCGCCCGACGCCGGCTTCGATCTTCCCTTTGTCTATTTGATGTGGATTGCGACCATTGTCATCCTCTTCCCCGCCTGCCAATGGTTCGCTGACCTCAAGCGACGACGACGCGACAAATGGCTGCGGTATCTTTAGTCGAACCAACCCTCACACTTCCCCAGCAAACCCCTGCTGCCGCAACGCCTCGAACAATACCAGCGCCACGCAGTTTGAGAGATTCAGAGAACGCGACGCCGCGTTGAACATCGGGATGCGCAGCCAGCTCTCGCGATTCTCCTCCAGCAACGATTTCGGCAACCCCGCCGTCTCGCGCCCGAATACCAGATAATCCTCCGGCGAATACTTCACTTCGGCGTAATGCTTCGGCCCGCCAGATTCGATGAACCAAAGTCGCGCGCCCTGCGGAAGCTGCGCCTGGAATTCCGTCCAGCTCGGCCAGCGTTTCCACTCCACCTGCTCCCAGTAATCCATCCCCGCGCGCTTGAGCTGTTTGTCATCCAGCTTGAACCCGAACGGCTCGATGAGATGCAGCCGCGTCCGCGTCGCCGCGCACAAGCGCGCCACGTTCCCCGTGTTCGGCGGAATCTCAGGTTCGAGCAGAACGATGTTCATGGCCAAACGGATACCAGATGCCCGGATCGGCGACGATAGGTTTTGAAACATCCGGCGAACTCCCCTCGCAGCTCACAGAATCCATCTTCCAGGAAATATCTAACAACCCACAGACCGCCGCACCCTGCCACCGGGAAAAGAACTCCCCTCCCCGCGCCCCTGGCCGACCGCGCAGGAAAAATAGTCCAACTCACAGTCCCTGGAACCGATCCCACAGCGAACATGACCAACCGCGCATGGCTTGGAACCGGTCATGCAGTGCAAAGCCCTCGCCTCGCATGCGACAGGACGAACAAAACACCGAACAACCGCCCGCTTGCACTCAGCGGATCGCCCCGCCGTGAGCCAGTCCAAGCCGTTGCCGGTATGGACGGCTTCCACGTCGTCCCCCCCCTGATCAATTCCCATCTTCTCCCTCGTCAAAACCGCTTTCCATGTCGGCTATTTGGCTTGAGTTGATCGCTCGTTTGAATTATTGCTCACATGCTCCATGCAAAATGTTTTCCGAGTCATGTTGTTTGTTTTGGCTTGGGGCAAATTCCTTTCTCCGATTCGTGCGGATGTCATCACCGATTGGAATTCCATCATGCTCGACGCGATTCGAAACGAGTCCACCTCTCCGCCTTTGGCTGCGCGAAACATGGCGATTGTCCATGCCGCAATTTTCGACGCCATCAATGCCATCGACAGAACTTGCGAGCCTTACTTGTTCCATCCCAATCCGCCGACCGGCGCGTTGCCCGCTGCCGCTGTCATCGGTGCCGCTTACGAATCTCTGGTCCGCCTCTATCCGAGCCAGACGGCGTTGTTCGAGGCAGCCCTGAACCGAACTCTTGCCACCGTTCCGCCCGGCCAAAACCGCGACGATGGGTTCACGCTGGGACAACTCGTGGCGTTCCTGACGCTAGCGTGGCGCGGCGCCGATGGCTCCAGCACCGCTTTCCCCTATGTCCCTGGAACCAACCCTGGTGACTGGCATCGCACTCCGCCGTTCTTTCGGCCGCCTGAATTGCCCCAATGGCCCTATGTTATTCCGTTCACCATGACCAACAGCACACAATTTCGCCCTGCCGGCCCACCCTCTCTCACCAGCACGCAATACACCCGCGACTTCAATCTCGTGAAAGACCTTGGTGCGATCGACAGCGCGATCCGGACGCCGGAGCAAACCCTCATCGCCCGGTTCTGGTCCGACTTCAGTTTCACGGTCACGCCGCCCGGGCACTGGAACCAGATCGCGCAGAACGTCGCGACCAATGGCACTCACACGTTGAATCAGAACGCCCGTCTGTTCGCATTGCTCAACCTCGCGATGGCCGATGCCGGGATTGCCTCTTGGGACGCCAAATTTGCTTACAACTTGTGGCGTCCCGTCACCGCCATTCGCGAGGCTGACACCGATGGCAATCCTGACACCGAGGCCGATCCGAATTGGACACCGCTCCTCAACACGCCGCCGTTTCCTGAATACATCTCCGGGCACAGCACGTTCAGTTCGGCTGCCGCGAGGGTGCTCGCTTCATTCTACGGGACCGATCACGTTTCGTTCACCACCGGCTCCGACACCTTGCCGGGCGTGTTTCGCACATACGAGAGTTTCGAGGACGCCGCCGAAGAGATCGGCCTGAGCCGAATTTACGGTGGCATCCACTTTCTCTCTGCGGATCTGGATGGGTTGGCAGTCGGACATCAAATCGGTGAGCATGTCTTCCAGAACTTTCTCCGGCCGCTCCCAGAGCGCGCCGCCCTGAGCATTGTGCGCAGCGGCGATGGTGGCCGTTTGCAAGTGGACGTGATGGGGACGATAGGGCGGGTCTATGTCTTGGAAACATCTAGCAATTTGGACCAGTGGACACCTCTCCTCACCAACTCCGCACCGTTCACCCTGGAAGCGCCTTGGACGGCCTTGACCCTGCGTCGTTTTTATCGGGCGGTTCCGTTGACTGAGTAGCGACAAAATGCAGAATGCGACTTCCTCAAGTCCGACTCAGAGTTGCGAAGTTGTAAATGATCCGGCTTTTCCAAGCGGACTGTTTCCAAGTTGACTTGGCGGCGCCTATTTGCATCTAATCATAATAAGCCAACACCAATTCCAGCTCTTGAATTCAAATAGCAAAACCACCAGTAAGATCAGTCTGTGGCGACGCAGTGGCGGACGGAACTTTGTTCCCTTCTCCTTTGCGGTGGGCTTGTTTTTTGTCTTTGCCGCCTCCCTTGTGGCGCAGGTCTATCCCACGAAGCTTGGCGACCTCAACGTGGACGGCCAGGTTGACGTGCGCGATCTCGTTCTCCTTCTCAACCATCTGAATCGCTCCCAGCCGGCAACTCCCGAGATCACAAGCTCTCTCCTTCCCTTTGCCAACATCGATCAGGACGCCTTCATCAATCAGCAGGACGTGGACGCGCTCACCGAGATCATTCTCGGCACCCGTCCGGTTCAGGAATTCCCGTTCGCCCGCGTCCTGGAAACGTCCCCCGCCAGCGGCGAGGCTGGCGTCACGGTTACGCGCGAAACCGTTTTTCGCCTCACCCAGCCACTCGGCACAAACTCGCTGGTCACCAAATCCAACCTCTACGCCACCTTCGGAGGCCGCCAGATTCTTGCGCGGTGCGAACTCTCCAGTGACCGCCGAACCGTCACCCTTTTCTACCAGGAGAATCTCCCCGCCAGCGCCCGCGTGCGCGTCACCTTCGGCGGCTCGAACCTCCGCGACTTCCTCGGCCGCCCCTTCGATCTCGACGGCGACGGCCAGCCCGGCGGCATCGCTCAAGTTGATTTCGATACGTTGAGCAACACTCCGATCCCTGGCACTGCCGTCATCGGCCAGGTCTTCGCATCCGAGCTGGTTCTCTCTCCTGGGGGTGAGGGCGGACAAAATTCTCAATACACAAATCGTCCTCTCGCTGGCGTCACGATCACCGTGGACGGCATGGAGGAAACCCTCCGCGCCGTGACGGATACCAACGGTTTCTTCCGGTTGTCACCGTGCCCGGCGGGCGAGTTCTTCGTCCATATCGATGGTCGCACTTTGATCAACGTGGCGGCAGGTATCCGCTACCCGGACCTCGCATACTATCCCTTCGTGGGCAAAGCGTGGAACGCGGTCGCAGGCCGCACCAACAACCTGGCTGGCGACACCGGCTTGATATACCTGCCGCTGATCAAACAAGGTACATTGCAGGCCGTCAGCCTCACCAACGACACTCTCGTCACTTTCCCGTCATCGGTATTATCCAATAATCCGGCCCTGGCCGGAGTACAACTCATGGTGCCGGCCAATTCGTTGTTCAGTGAAAACGGCACGCGCGGCGGCAAAGTAGGAATCGCGCCCGTGTCCCCGGATCGCTTGCCTGGACCCCTTCCACCCGGCCTCGAGATGCCGCTGGTCATCACCATTCAGACGGACGGTCCGGCCAACTTCGACCGCCCCGTGCCGGTGCGCTTCCCCAATCTGCCGTTGCCCTCCACCGGCCAGCGTCTCCCGCCGGGCGCGAAGACCGCCCTGATGAGCTTTGACCATGACACCGGCCGTTGGGTAATGGTGGGATCGGCGACCATCTCAGCGGACGGGCTGTTCGCGGAGACCGATCCCGGAGTTGGCGTGCGTCAACCAGGCTGGCACGGAGTATCCCCGGTGGCTGGAGCCGGTGGTGGACCGGTCGGAGGCAGCCCTCCCGGCTGCCCGCCACGCGGCGGCGCGGGCGGGCAATCATGCGTGCAAAATCCGGCGCCCGCGCCAATCAATGGTTGCGGTCCACAGAGCCTGCCTCAGCCTCTGCTGGATGTACTGGGGGCGAACACTCCCAATCTCGCCGAGTGCGCGTCATTCCAGGCCGCCTGCAATGCCCACGACGTGGGTTATTACACTTGCGGGCGAAGCAAGCAGAGCGTGGATGATCAATTTTTGGACGACATGCTGGCGGCGTGCAATTGCACTGGTAATGCTCTGCTCCAGGCCGATTGCATCGCGAACGCTGTCCTCTTCTTCACTCTAGTCAGCAAAGGCGGTGACAGCGCTTATGCGGACGGTCAGTCGGAAGGCTGCATTTGCCAAGTTCAGCCCCCGCCCGATTGCTCGCCGGGGCCGGCAGGTGGTGGCGGTGGTGGCGGTGGTGGCGGTGGTGGCCCCGGCCCCTTTCCCCAAGGTGGCACTACCCAGGCATCGCCTCTCGGCCAGATGGCAGCCGCGGCGGCCGGGGCGCCAGCCAGCCCAGCCCACCACCAGACCGGCTCTCCCCGCCCACCCGGCCTAGTGGTTTTTCAGCTCGTAGCCCATCGGTTCGCGGTTCTCGACCACGAGACGGGCTCCATCGTCCAGCGCGGGCAGGCCGGTTCCACGGGCTACGCGGTGAACCAACTTCTGCTGCGACCGAACCACACCTATTCCCTGCTGCTGCTCCAGGAGAACACGCTCCATGATGGTTGGGTTGAATTCAACACTGGCCCGGCCGGATCCACCACCCAACTCCCGCCCATCTACATCCGGAACCCCTACGCCTTCGACCGCGACTTCGATGGCTTGAGCGACCAGGGTGAAATCGTACTCGGGACAGAAATGAACAATCCGGATTCCGACGGCGACGGAGTCAACGACGGCGCAGAAGTGGTTCAAGGCAGCAATCCCTCGGATGGACTGCCCGTGGTCACCGGCATCATCGCCACGGCGGACACTCCGGGAACCGCCGTCGATATCTTCGCGCTCAACGACATCGCCGTCGTCGCCGATTCCGCCGCCGGCGTGATCCTGTTCAATGTGGCGAATGGTCAGAATCCCGTCCGCATCGCGCAGGTCGATACGCCGGGCAGCGCCCAACGCGTTGCCGTGGCTGGCAACCTCATCGCGGTCGCTGATGGCGCCGCCGGTCTGGCCATCATCGACATCACTGACCCACCGGCGGCGCGCATTGTGCGGCAGGTCAATCTCGGCGGTTCGGCTCAGGCCGTCGCCACGGCAGGAGGCATCGCTTTCGTGGGACTCAGCTCCGGGCAGCTTGTCTCCGTGGACTTGGCCAATGGAACGGTGTTGGAGCGGGTGAACGCCGGCGCGGCCATTCACGATTTGGGCATCGAAGGGGATGTGCTTTTCATCCTGATCAATTCGCAATTGCGCGCCTACAATTTCGCAGATGGGGCGATGGAGTTCATCGGCGGTTCCACTGCTCCCGGCTTTTTTCCGGAAGGCATCACGGGATTGCGCCGTCTGTTCGTCGGAGGTGGTCATGCCTATGTCACCAGTTATCCCGGCTATGACACTTACGACGTGCGCAATCCTGCCGCCATCGTGCGCGTCGGTCTTGCGCAAGATGCCGGCCCAAACTCCTTCAAACAAATCGTGCTCAATGGCTCTGGCATGGGTGTGGCCGCCGTGGGTGTGAACCCGCGCGCCGACGGCACGCACGACGTGTATCTCTACGATGCCTCGAATCCAGCCGTGACCACGGCGTTTTTGACGGTGCTGCCCACCCCAGGACTGGCCCGGGCGCTGTCCATCTATAACGGCCTGGCCTACGTGGCAGATGGCGAGGCGGGTTTGCAGGTGGTCAATTATCTGGCTTACGATAACCGTGGCAGCAACCCCGCCATCACGCTGTCCACCAGCTTCACGCTGAGCAGTCCCTCCAACGGCGTCGCCGAGGAAGGCAAACTCATGCGCGCGACCGCCACCGTCACCGACGACGTGCAAGTCAGGAATGTGGAGTTTTACGTGGACGGGGTGAAGGTGGTCACGGACGGAAATTTCCCCTTTGAACATCGCTTCGTCACGCCGGTCCGAACCGCCGACAAAACGAGTTTCACCTTGCGCGCCAAAGCCACCGACACGGGTGGAAATTTTACATGGACCGAAACAGTGGTGGTGGACCTGGTTCCCGATGCGACGCCTCCGCGCGTCAAGCGCACTTTCCCCAACGACGGTGCCATTGTTGGCTCGGTCAACCTTGTGCTGGCCTACTTCAGCGAACCCATCGACCCAGCGACGTTGTCATCCGGCACCTTCACCCTTCAACATGCCGGAGCGGACGGGCGATTGGAGACGGGAGATGATGAGTTGATTCAGCAGGGTTCAGTGACCTTCCGAGGGGACTTGAATGCAGCCGTCTTTAGTTTCTCCACCAGTCTCGCTCCCGGACTCTATCTGGCGAAGGTGCTGCCACCGATCGCGGATCTGGCTGGCAACGCCCTGTCGCCGATTGCCGTGTGGCAATTCTGGGTCGTTGGTGGAAAAGATACGGACCAGGACGGAATACCTGACGACATTGAACTCGCCCTCGGGCTTGATCCCAACCGCTCTTCCACCCTGAACGATGGGATACTGGATGGCGACCGCGATCCTGACGGCGATGGCCTCGCGAACAAATGGGAAATCCTCTTTGGCTATGACCCGCGTAACCGTGACTCCGATGGCAACGGCATTTTTGACGGCCAGGAAGATCCGGACAACGATCGTCTTACCAATTTGCAGGAGCTGGCGCTGCACACCAACCCAGTCAATCCCGACACCGATGGCGACGGCTGGAGCGATGAAGCGGAAGTGACCGGACAGGGCAACCCGCTCGATGCGAGGGTTGGCCCACGGTTGTTCGTCAGTGCCGCCCCGCCGCTTTCTGCGCTGGTGACTGGACCGGGTCAATTGCAGGCGGCCAGCCTTGGTACCGTGATCGCGTCACCGCCGCTTGCCGTGCTGGTTACCGGTATCGGCCCACTCGACGCACTGAACTTGGGAACCGTCGTGGCTCAACCGCCGGTGACGTTGCTGGTGCCGGGCTTGGCTCCATTCGATGCGGTGACTCTTGGTGTGGTCATCGCCCAACCGCCTCTGAATGTGCTCGTGCCCGGCCAGGGTCCAATGGATTCGTTCAGCCTGGGCACGGTGGTCGCGCAGCCGCCTGTGGCGCTGCTCGTGCCGGGACTGTCAGTGCTGGACTCAGTGAGTTTGGGAATAGTCATTGCCCAGCCACCGCTCAACCTCCTTGTCCCGGGGACCGGGCAGACGGAAGCCGTGACACCCGGCACCATGCTGGCCCGACCGCCCGTCAGCATCCAAATCGCTCCGCAATGAAACCACGGTTTCGATCAACAGAATTTAGAATAACAACAACCGCCAATTCAAAGTTATGAAAGCCATACTACGCATCGCCATCACTGCCCTCGCCTGTGCCGCCGGCCTGCCACAGGTGAATGCCCAGGGATTCACCTCTGGCAGCACCGGCTCCTTCGGGCCGTTGAATATCACCACCAACACCACGCTGGATTTGCCGACGAACGGCATCTTCAATTGCACGACCATCACCGTGGATCAAGGGGCGACGTTGAGCTTCAATCGCAATCCGCTAAACACCCCTGTTCACCTGCTGGCCATCGGTGATGTGATCATCAATGGCACCATCAACGTCAGCGGCAGCGCCACGCTCGGAAACTTTACGGGCGGCGCGGGCGGCCCTGGGGGATTCGATGGCGGTGCCGGCGGGTTCTTGACCACAGGTCAGGCATTGCCGGGTGGTGCCGGGCAAGGACCGGGCGGCGGCAAATCGGGACCGGCAAGTGTTGGTAGTCCGACGAGCGTTGGCGGTGGTTCCTACGGCACGGTTGATCCAAGTTGGGTTAACTCGAGGGATGGTCAAACTTATGGTTCACCGTTGCTCATACCCCTCATTGGTGGATCGGGAGGTGGCGGAGTGGACGGCGACAAAGACGCCGGTGGCGGTGGCGGTGGCGGGGCCATTCTGATCGCCTCCAGCACGATCATTCGTATCAATGCCTCGGGTGCCATAAGGTCGCGAGGTGGTGCGGCTGTCGTCAGCTCCGGCAATGGCGGCAGTGGTGGAGCCATCCGGCTGGTCGCGCCGCGCGTCTATGGCACGGGGATAGTCACTGTAAACGGGAGCGGCTATCAGGGTCTTGATGTCGGACCGGTGGCCTCCGGCGCCGGTCGGATTCGTATCGATTCCATCTTCCGCTTCGAGCCGACCAACGCGGCGGTGGACAATATCGGTTTCAATTTACAGCCCTCTGGGGTCGCATCCGTCGGCAGTGCCATGGTCGTCTTCCCGCCGAACAACCCGCGTCTCGACATCCTGCAAGCCGCCGGCAGAACCATTGCTGAAGGCAACAGCGGCCCCGTGTTCGTGGAACTGCCCTTTGGCGCCAACACCAACCAGACTGTCACCGTACAAGCGCGCAATTTTGGGGCCAGCGTCGCGATCCGTGTGGTGCTCACCCCGGCGGCGGGCGACCCGATCAGCTTCGATGCGACCATTGACAACGTGACGGCAAACCCCGCCCAAGTCATCGTGCCCGTCGGCATCCCGCTCAACAACGTCGTCGCCGTAAATGCCTGGACCCGTTGAACCGAGCCGCGAATGAACGCGAACTACAGAGAGAAGCCGAACGTGGTAAGGACGATTTCCACGTCGTCCCTGATCAAATCGCCTTCGGATTCGACAGGGAAAGACAACAAGTCGGACGGAGTGGAATCTACCGGATCTTATGAACAATCTGTCGGCGAAAGTCTTTAGAGGCACCGTGCTTGGCTTGCTGTGCCTGCTCGCCCGAGCAGACACCGTGCATGCTGTCCCACGTCTGGTCGCGGGCGTGGTGCGCGGCTTTCCGGGCCGGGCCGTCGATGTGCCGGTGTCGCTGCGCTATCGCACCAATGACTTGCACGATGTCGTGGCGTTGCAGGCGGACGTTGTCTTCGATGCCACGGGCGTGGCCGACAGCGCGCCATCGCCGGGTGTCATCACCTCGAATCACGTTCTGGCGTCGAGCGCGCCGTTCACCGGGACGCGACGCTTGTTGGTGTATTCTCCAGCAGGTTCAGTCCTCACCAACGGCGACGTGGCTCGCATCACCTTCAATGTCGGGCCGAATGAGTATCGCAACTTCTCGCTGCGCCTGACGAACGTGATCCTGGTGCGCGCCGATGCCTCGCAGGTCTCCAGCGATGTGACTCACGGTGCGATTGCGGTGAATCAAGCTTATGTGGGCCCGAATGGAGCAGCGGATGGTTTCCTGAACGTGGCCACCAGCGGCTCGGAGCAGTGTTACGTCATCCAGGCCACGACGGATTTCCAAACATGGTCAAACGTGCAGACGAACAGCACGGAGGAGGCGTTGCTCCAGTTCATCGACCCGGACGCAGGCGGTTTTCAGAAACGATTTTATCGGGCCATCCTCTGCCCTCATTGATCGGTTCGCCCGGAGTGACAATCGCGACCATCACACAATTGCCAGGTGGCCTGATGAAGTTTGATTTCACCGGCGCGAGCGGGCGCAGTTACGTCATCCAGGCGAGCACGAACCTGACAGACTGGCAGAACATCCGCACGAACGTCGGCTTGAATGGCCCCATCACCTTCACCGATTCCTTCGCAAACTTCGCCCGGCGCTTCTACCGCGTCAGAGCGGCGGAGTAGCCGCCGACGTGAGAAGGCGGATTCTCTGGAATTCAAAGAACGGGGGCAATTCTTCCGCCGTTCTTGAAGTGGGATGGTCCGCCCTCACCCCGGCCCTCTCCCCCTGGAGAGGGGGCGCGACCATCGGCTTGGATGGAGCGATGTTTTCTTCCGCGTTTGGAGCGGGGTCGAACGCGGCAAGCACGGTAAATTCATTACGCGGCCCGCCTCGCGCTCCCTCTCCAGGGGGAGAGGGCTGGGGTGAGGGCGAGCGTTATCCTGCCACCTCGTCCAACTGATCTCCAACCAACTCCGCTGGCTCAAGTCAGTCGCCTGCGATCCGCTTTGTAGAACACTTTCCAAAGCACTAGCCCGTGCGCCGGCGCGGTCATCCCGGCCACTCGACGATCCTTCGCCGCCAGCATCTGCTTCAACTCCGCCTCGCTGAACTTCCCGCGCCCGAGCTGCACCAGGGTGCCCGCGATGCCGCGGCACATCTTGTAGAGAAACCCGTCGCCTTCGATGATGACCGTGAGGAGCGGGCCGGCGCGCTTGATGTCGCAGCGCGTCATCGTTCGGACGGTGTCCTCGATCTTGTAGCTGTGGTTCGCGGCGAACGAACGAAAGTCATGTTTGCCGACCAGATGCTTCGCCGCCACGCGCATCGCCTTCACGTCCAGCTTCACCGGCACATGCCACGCCTGAGTCCGGAGCAACGGGTTCATGGCGGTGTGATTCCAGACGGAATAACGATACTGCTTTCCGCTCGCGTGGAAGCGCGCATGAAAACTCAAGGGCACCCGCTGCGCTGCGACGATGCGAATGTCCTCGGGCAGATACGAATTCACCGCGAGCGGAAGCTTGTGCAGGGTCATCCTGAATTCCGCTTTCGGAATCTCCACATCCGCCACCATCCCGAGCGCGTGAACGCCCGTGTCCGTGCGGCTCGAGCTCATGATGCGTTTGACGGAGGGGAACAGTTTCGCGAGCGACTCCTCGACCTTCTGCTGAACGCCCATGCCGGTCTTCTGCACCTGCCAGCCCTGATAGGCCGTGCCGTCGTAGGCAATCGTCAGCTTGAGTTTGATGAGATCGGACATGCTTCAGCCAAAACAATTCAACCATGGATGGACACAGATGGACACGGACGAAGGCAGGCGTTCACCAGCCCGGAGCGCCGAACTTCAGTTCGGCGCGATCCATGATCTGTCAACAACGCGCCGATTTGGAAATCGGCGTTCCGATCATGCCTGCCAACTCTGGGGCTCTTCCCGCATGCGTTCACTACCGGTTCTCCCACGACTGATTCGTGTTCGTTGGTGTTCATCCGTGGTTTCCTTCCGTTTCAGCCCGCCCGCAGCTACGGCGCGTTATCGAGGTAGCTCTGCAACAGAATCGCCGCCGCCATCGCATCGACCTTCAGCTTGCGGTCGGCACGCCGCACGTTGGCCTGCACCAGGACGCGATTCGCCTGCGCAGAGGTGAGCCGCTCATCCAGCGTCTTGATCGGAACGGAAATCTCCGGCGTCAACATCGCAATAAACTCCCGCACCTTCTCCGCCGCCGGACCGAACGTGCCGTCCATGTTGCGCGGCATGCCGATGAAGACGCGCTCGACCTCCTTCTCGGCAATCAGCTGTTTGAGCCGCACGAGAAACTCGCTGAACGGTTCGGTGGGAATGTATTCCAGCGGCTGCGCGATCATCTTTAGCTCATCGCTGATCGCGACGCCGATCCGCTTGGTTCCGTGGTCGAGGGCGAGATAGCGCATGATAGTTGGAGTGATGCAATTCAACCACGGATGGACACGGATTCACACGGATAAAGACCGGTGAATAACGAACTCACGCTTTGTTTCTGCCGCTTCTGATTCGTGTCCATTCGTGGTTTCCGTCTGCTTGGTTCCGGCTCAGAGACCCTTCATCACCTTCGCCGCCGCTCGCACGGTGGCGTCGATGTCTTCCGTCGAATGCGCGGTGGAGATGAACCCCGCCTCGAACTGTGACGGCGCGAGATACACGCCCGCGTCCAGCATGCCGTGGAAGTATTTCTTGAACCGCTCACGATCGCTCTTCATCGCGTCGGCGAGATTGTGGATCGGCTGATCGGTGAAGTAGCCGCAGAACATCGAGCCGCAGCGATTGAACGTCACCGGAACAGCCGCCGACTTTGCGGCGTCGCGCAGGCCCGCTTCGAGCTGCGCGCCCAGTTTCTCCAACTGCTCGAAGGCGTTCGTGGACTTCAATTCCTCCAGCGCTGCGATGCCTGCCGCCATCGCGACGGGATTCCCGCTGAGCGTTCCCGCCTGATACACCGGCCCCAGCGGCGCGAGGTAATCCATGATTTCAGCACGTCCGCCAAACGCGCCGACCGGCAATCCGCCGCCGATGATTTTACCGAAGCAGCTCAGGTCCGGCTTGATGCCGAAACGCTGCTGCGCGCCGCCGGGGGCAAGACGAAAGCCTGTCATCACTTCGTCGAAGATCAGCAGCGAGTCATTGGCCGTCGTGATCTCGCGCAGGAATTCCAGATAGCCCGGCTTGGGCACATACAGTCCGGCATTGCCCGCGACCGGCTCGATAATCACTCCCGCAACCTGACTGCTGTTCGCCGCGAACGCCGCCTTGAGCGCATCGGGATCGTTGTAAGGCACCACGATGGTGTGCTGCGTGAAGGACGCCGGAACGCCGGCGCTATCAGGGTGTCCGAACGTCAGCGCGCCGGAACCGGCCTTCACGAGGAGCGAATCCGCGTGACCGTGGTAACAGCCGTCGAACTTGATAATCTTGTCGCGCTTGGTGAAACCTCGGGCGAGACGGATGGCGGACATGCACGCCTCCGTGCCGGAGTTCGTCATGCGCACCTTCTCGACGCTCGGCACCAGGTCGCAGATGAGCTTCGCCATCGTGACCTCGTGCGGATTCGGAATGCCGAAGCTTGTCCCCAGCTCTGCCGCCTGCTGGACGGCCTTGATGATCTTCGGATGCGCGTGACCGAGGATCGCCGGTCCCCACGTCCCGACGTAATCGATCAGCTCATTGCCATCGACATCCCAGACATGCGAGCCCTTCGCGCGGTTCACGAAGAACGGCTGGCCGCCCACGGCGCGAAAGGCGCGCACGGGCGAGTTCAC
>CAMCCU010000098.1 GCA_945872975.1 Pedosphaera parvula Ellin514 | reverse complement strand
AACATCGTGATAGCACTGGTGGCCATGTTTGTGGGTCGCATCGCGCTGGCGGCGGAAATGACTCTCATCGTGGAGGCGACGATGATGATGACGATCATCAGCATGTTCCTGTTCTTCTTTAACCTGATCCCGATCCCGCCGCTGGACGGATCGCGGGTCATGCGGCATGTGGTGGGGATGGGGGAGGAGGCTTACGCGAATCTGACGCGCTACGGTTTCTTCATCCTGATCATCGCGATCCAGATCCCAGCGGTGCGCCACGCGCTGAGTGTGGCGACGGGATTGTCGATGGCGTTTCTCCGGTGGATGTTCCTCTATTGAGCGAAGGCGCGCGCAAGGGAATATGCGTGCAGCCAGTGTGTGGTCGAATACGATTTGTCTTATGCCGACGCCTTACGATCAGCTTCTCGATGCGACGATCGAGCATCTCCAGCACTTGAAGGAGCAGGGGGTGCGTCATGTGCCGGTGCAGGCTCAAACGCTGGCGGTCCTGGCGCAGGGGCGCGGGCCAGCGGTCGCGGTCTCAGCCGCCAGATCTGTTCCAACGAATCTCCCAATCGCCGCACCAGTGCCGATTCGATCGACGCCGATCGCGCCTGTTCAGCCGGTGGCTTTCACTGCTGCCGTTACTCACGTCGCAGCGCCGAAGGTCGCGATTGATCCGCAGGTGAAGGCGGCGGCGATGCAGGAGTTGCGTGAGCGGGCGCTGGCTTGTGTGACGTGCGAACACCTCGCGAATTCGCGGAAGAACGTGGTGTTCGGCGTCGGAGACATCAACGCGTCCCTGATGTTTGTGGGTGAGGCTCCGGGGGCGGAAGAGGATGCGCAGGGCGAGCCGTTCGTTGGCGCGGCGGGGCAGTTGTTGACGCGAATCATCCAGACGATGGGGCTGAGCCGGCAGACGGTTTACATCGCGAATATTTTGAAGTGCCGCCCGGACACGCTGGATCAGGCGTCGGGTAATCGCAAGCCGACTGCGGACGAGATGAGCGCGTGCATTCCGTATCTGCATTCGCAGATTGATTTGATCCAGCCGAAGGTGCTCGTGGCGCTGGGCGCGACGGCGGTGGAGGGTTTGCTCGGCAAGACGGAAGGCATCACGCGGCTGCGCGGCAAGTGGCAGACTTATCGTGGCGTGCCGCTCATGCCGACGTTTCACCCATCCTACCTGCTGCGCAATCAGGCGCTCAGCGAGAAGCGCAAAGTGTGGGAGGACATGCTGGCGGTGATGGAACATCTTGGGATGAACATCAGCGAGAAGCAGCAGGGATATTTCCTGAAGGGCTGATCTGCGGAACGACGCGCGTTAAACGAAAAGGCCGCAAAGTGTCCTGTGACGCTCTGCGGCCTTTCGATTTGAGATTAGCGAGTGAAACTCAGTCGAGGCGTTTCACGCGGACGTTCTTGTAACGGACGACGCTCTTGGGATCGTGCGCTTGGAAGGCAAAGGTGCCGCCGCCGAGCTTGCGTTCAAAGTCCTTGCCGGCGACCGCGCCCGAGGGTTCGGTGTATTCGAGCACCGTCTTGCCATCGACCTTCACCGTGACTTTGTTGCCTTTGACCGTGATGTGCTGGGTCCACCATTTGTTATCCTGGGAGAGCGACGTGGCGACGTTGACGACGTCGTAGAGGCTGCCGGTTTTCTTCCAGTCACCCTGGGAGACGTTCACCTGGCATTCGAAGCCGGCCTTGGGCCAGCTCGTTTCCTGATACTTCGTGTGGAAATAGATGCCGCCGTTGGAGCCGGGCTCGGTCATCACGTCCACCTTGAACTCGAAATTCTTGAAGGGCTGCTCGTCGCCCACGTAGAAGGCGTGGGAGCGTTCGCCTTGAGCCACAAGAGCGCCGTCCTCGATGCGCCATGACTTCGCCTTGGCGTCGCCGAATTTCCAGCCGTCAAAGGTTTTGCCGTCGAAGATGGTCTTGAACCCTTCCTCGGAATCGGCGGCCGAGAGGCGGGCCAGGGCGGCGACAGCAACAGTGATCGTGAGTAGAAAACGTTTCATAATGTTTTTGGTATCGGGCGTGAGTCTGGGAAACCCTCAAAAAATTGGCAATGCCGGAATGTTGGGGAAAAGGGCTGCGATTGCCTGGCTGCGTGAGCGTCTTTTTGCTCGTCATCCAGAGTGGGGTGAAGTAGCTTCGCGTCCAGCATTATGAAAATGTTTCCAGCCAGGAGCCTGAGCGTTTTGTCCCTGCTCGCGTTTGCAATCACTCATCCAGTGGCGGCCCAGACGCTTCCGCCGAAGCCGCCGTTGCCCACGTCATCCCAGCTCAAGGTCGTGCCCCGGACTCCTGCGGCGCGTCCAGTCGCCGTTGCAGCAGCGCAGCCTGCGCCTCCGGTCGCGCCCGTCATCAGGACGACGCCCTCGGTGGTTTCGCCTGCCATCGCGGTTCCTCCAGCGGTGACCGCGACCGCGCCTGCCGTTGCGGCGGCTGATCCGAATGCGATCAAGTGGGACTCGGAGACGAAGGAGTATTCAGCAAAGGTTGGCGAGGCTGACGCGAAGTTTACCTTCTGGCTGACCAACGTTTCTTCTTCTGAAGTGCTCGTCAACGGCGTGCGCACGTCCTGTGGTTGCACAGTGGCCAAGCTGCCTTCGCAGCCGTGGCACATCGCCCCGGGTTCCAACGGGCCGATTGAAGTCACCCTCAATCTCGCGGGCAAGAGTGGGATGATCGCCAAGGGCGTGACGGTGGATACCACTGCGGGCATCAAGCAGTTGACGGTGCGCGTGAACATCCCCGGCGCTGCCGCTCCAGGATCGCTCCCGGTCCAGGCATCCGGCACGATGGGTGATGCGGATCGGTTGAAAAACATGCAGCTCGCGCTGGCCGATCGACAGGTGGTTTTCAGGAATGCCGAGTGCGCCAAGTGCCACGCGGACCCGGCGAAAGGCAAGACGGATGGCCGGATTCTCTACGCCGCCGTTTGCGCCACCTGCCACAACTCGCACTTGCGGGCGGCAGCGGTTCCTGATTTGCGAACCTTGCCACATCCGACGACCGCTGAACATTGGCGGACATGGATTACCTACGGTCGTGCGGGTTCGATGATGCCGGCCTTTGCGGAGTCCGAGGGTGGCCCGTTGAATCAACAGCAAATCAGCGCGCTGGTAGATTTTATGGTCAAGGCGTTCCCCAATCGCCCGCAGTCAGCGCAAGGACCGCAGCCCGTCTCCACATTGCCAGTTGCACCCCGGGTCATCACGCCGACTGTCCCCCAGTCAAAGTAGTCAGGCGGACAAATTCGGTATCGTGTCTGAGCTCCCGATGGGGTTGAAAACGTGAGCGGCATATTCATCACCTTTGAGGGGACGGAAGGCGGCGGGAAATCCACGCAGATTAAACTACTGGCGGAACGCCTTCGTGCGTTGGGATGCACGGTTTGCGTCCTTCGTGAACCGGGTGGAACCGCAATCGGCGAGGAGATCCGCCACACCCTGAAGCATAGCGAATGCAATCATGCCATGACTCCTGAAGCGGAGTTGCTGCTCATGAACGCGAGTCGGGCGCAGTTGGTTCGAGAGGTGATCAGGCCGGCGTTGGCGGCGGGGGAAGTGGTGCTGTGTGATCGGTTTTACGATTCCACGACGGCCTATCAAGGACACGGGCGGCAGTTGAACTTGGAGATGGTTGGCACCGTCGTTGAATTCGCAGTGGGCACCACCCGGCCGGCTCTCACGCTTTTGCTCAAAGTTCCAGTGGCAGTCAGCGAGGCGAGACGACAGTCGAGAGCGAGTGCTGCCGGATCGGTGGCTGAAGTGGCCGGTCAGCACACTCCGACAAGGGATCGCATGGAGGAAGCGGACCGTGGATTCTTCGAAAGAGTCGAGCGCGGCTATGATGCGATTGCCAGTGCGGAACCCGCCCGAGTGAAAATAGTCGATGCCACGGTTGAGGTCAGTCAGGTTGCGGCCGCGATTTGGGAGAGGGTTGAACCGCTGTTGCGGGAAAAATCCTTTGTTTGCGCAAAATAGTGGAGCTTTAGCCTGTCGTGACTGGTGCTGCTCCATTGAGCTATCGATGGTATCACGACGCCGTTCTCATCCCGACCGCCACCTCTGCGTCACTCGCCATCAACAGTGCGGTGTCTGGCGATGCGGGCGCTTACACGGTGGTGGTGGCCAACGCTGTCAGCAGCGCCAACTTCACGGTGACCCCCCTGCCGACGGTGACGGTCAACTCACAGACCATCTGCGTGGGCGACTCCGCGACTCTCACCGCCACCTCTTCCGCCGCGAGCCCGGCCTATCTCTGGAGCCCCGGTGGTGAAACCACTGCCTCCATCACGGTTTACTCCGTGACCGTGACCGACGGCACCACGACCTGCACGGCTGGCGGTTCCGGCACGGTGACGGTGCAGGAGTCCATCCAGCGTGCGCTCGCAATTACTCATGTGGGTGCGGATGTGATTCTCTCGTGGCCGCAGACCTGCACGACCTACGTGCTGGAAGAGACGTTGGAGCTTGGCGCTCCGGCCACGTGGACGCCGGTGACCGCGTCCATCACCGCTGTCGGTGCTGATTACCAAATCACTGTTCCTGGCGGAGCCGGCAATAAGTTCTATCGGTTGAAGAAGCAGCCGTAAGCCAGCCCAGCCAACTTGGGAACTGGAGACCGGGCAGGTGCACGGTCTCTTTTTTGTTCTGGTGAGGATCGTTACTTCCGCCGCTACGCGGTTTGAAAACGGCTCAAGCCAAGGCTTTGCTGATGACATTTCCCGCCACGTCGGTCAGCCGTTGATCCCGACCATCGTGGCGGAAAGTCAGGCGCTCGTGATCGAAGCCGAGCAGATGAAGGATCGTCGCGTGGATGTCGTGGACGTGCGTCTTGTCCTCGGCGGCGCGCAGGCCCACGGCGTCCGTCGCGCCGATGACCTGCCCGCCCTTCACTCCGCCGCCCGCGAGCCACATGCAGAAGCCGTGCGGATTGTGGTCACGACCATCGCTGCCTTCGCTCATCGGCATCCGGCCGAATTCGCCGCCCCAGACGACGAGCGTTGAGTCGAGCAGTCCGCGTGCTTTCAAATCCTTCAGCAAACCCGCGACAGGCTGGTCGCTTTGTGCGCAGAGCTTCGAGTGGTTCTCCTCCATCTTCGAGTGGCCGTCCCAGCCGTTGGTATCGCCGCAATAAACCTGCACGAAGCGCACGCCTGCTTCGACGAGTCGTCGCGCGAGCAGACAACGCGTGCCGAACTCGGCGGTGACCTTCTGATCCAATCCGTAGAGCTGTCGGGTCGCAGTAGTCTCGCGTGCGAGGCTCACGACTTCCGGCGCGTGGCTCTGCATGCGGAAGGCGAGTTCGTAGGCGGCGATACGCGCGGCGAGCTCGGAGTTCTCGTCACCGGTGCGCAGGTGTTCTCGGTTCAACTGGTTGACGAAATCCACCGTGGCGCGCTGCTGCCCGGTGGAGATGCCCTGTGGCGTGTTGAGATCGAGAATCGGCGACTCGCCTCCCCGCAGGATCGTGCCCTGATACGTCGCGGGCAGATAGCCGTTGCCCCACGCGGGCGCGCCGCCCTTGGGCCAGCCACCGGGATCGGGGAGCACGACGAATGCAGGGAGGTTCTGATTCTCCGTGCCGAGTCCGTATGTCGCCCATGCGCCAAGGCTCGCGCGGCCCATGAGGATGGAACCGGTGTTCATCAGATACACCGACTCGGGATGCGTCACGCTGTCGCCGTGGCAGCCGCGCAGCAGGCAGAAGTCATCGACGTGCTCCGCGATATGCGGGAGGAAGTCCGACACTTCGATGCCCGACTGGCCGTGCCGCCGGAATGGACGAAGCGGTGGAAGCAGTTTGTTCCTCGATACATTGCGCCGGGTTTTGAATGTGCCGAAGGATTCGGGAATCGGCTGGCCGGCTAGTCGGATCAAGTCGGGTTTCGGGTCAAACAAATCGACATGACTCGGCCCGCCGGACATGAACAGGAAGATGACGTTACGGGCGCGCGGCGCGAAGTGCGGTGCGCGCGCGGCCAGTGGATTAGCCGGGGCGTTCGCGGCGATCAGTCCGTCGCGTTCGAGCAGCGAGGTCAGGGCCAGCAGGCCGAAGCCGCCACCGGCGCGCCGCAGAAATTCGCGGCGCGACGCTGGCTGCTGGCTGCCGAAGACCGGACCACTGCAAAAGCTCATTGGGTTTTGGTCCGGCCTTTCAGGAGGGACTTCACGCCGTTGGGAAGCGTATGAAGTCGCGCGATTTCTTCCGGCGCGAGGGCGCGATTGAACAGGGACAGTTCGTCGAAAAGACCGACGTAGCTCAGGCCGAGCATCACGGCGGAATTGTTCATGTCCCAGGTAAAGGTCTGCGTGCGCGCGGGAATGGTGCCGCTCGGCTTGCCGTCAAGATAGAGGCGGGCGACGCCGTCCGCCGCGCCAGAATTGAAGTGTTCAAACGTGAACGCGACGTGCGTCCATTTGCCCTTTGCGAACGGAGGTTGCTCGACGGTGAGGAGCGGCTTCTCGGGCATCGGAATCTCCTCCCACTTGCGATTCGACGGGTTCCATACCTTGAAGTCCGCGTACGCGCCGAGACGGAACGGGATGCCGGCGGGCCGCTTCTCGAACTCGACGAAGAATGCCGCGTCATTCCAGGCTCGCGGTGTGATCTGGATGGGATCGGCAAAGCCCGGCTTGAGTTCGCCCGCCGGATCGGTGCTTAACCAGAACGAGACTGTGCCGCTCCAGTTTGTTTCGCGGTAAGCCACGTTTTTTGCCGCGTGGAAGAAGACGATGTCGCTCGCCTTGTCCTGAAACGAAAGCGCATCGCCAAAACGGCCCTGGCCCTTTGCGGCCACGATGCCATTCGTCGGCAAGCCGGGTAGGGCGCTCGCGCGCTTGTTCATCGCCGGTGCGTGGTAAAGTTTCGCATCGCCCAGTGCAAACTCTGCCTCGGTGCTGCCGTCGAAGGATGAGTGAAACGTGAGGGCGCTGCTGAGACTGGTCTGGTCGGCGGCCTGAGCCGCGTTGGAAGCGAAGACGCACGCCGCGAAAACGACGCACAGCCGCTGATGTGATGAGGTTTTAATCATAGTTATGGTGAGTTGACGGATGTAAAAGAGTTGATGTTCAAGAAGGCGTCGAGCAGATGGAGTTCGTCCGTTTCACTCGACATAGACAAAGGCATTTAGGTTGAACAGCGCGCGGCAGAGTTCACTCCAGTCCTTGGAGGTGATTTCAGATTTATGATTCGCGATTTCCGAATTGGAAGAGTGAGCCTCCTTACGTCGGCTGTTACATGAGTTGAGAAAATGATGCGCCATCGTTTGCTCTTTCGCCGTGGGCGGGCGGCCAAGTGTCAGCCGGAACGCCAGCGTGACGCGCGCTTCGGTGGTTGCGGCTTCCTTGATCAATCGCTCCGCTGTCGCCCGCGCGGCGCTCATCACTTCGTCGGAGTTCAAGAGCGTCAGCGATTGCGGCGCGGTGGTGCTGCGTCCGCGTTCGGGGCAGGGGAGGTTGCTATCCGGCGCATCGAAAACTTCGAGGAACGGGAAGCGCAGGTTGCGTCGCGTCAGGATATAGAGGCTGCGGCGCGCATGGTCGTCGGCGTCCGCGCTGGTCGTCCAGTTCTTTGAAATCTTCGTGATGTCAGAAGGGATCGGTGGCGAGACACTTGGCCCGCCCATCTCCCGGTTCAGACGTCCGCTGATGGCGAGCAGGCTGTCGCGCACCGCTTCGCCTTCGAGGCGCGCGCGATTCTGGTGGGAGAGGAACAGGTTCTCCCGGTCACGGGCAAGCGCCTCGGCGGAGGCTTCGCTGGATTGTTGATACACGGCCGAGGTGAGGATGAGTCGATGCATCGCCTTCACACTCCACTTGCGTGCGACGAATTCACCGGCCAGCCAGTCGATCAATTCAGGATGTGAAGGTCGCGCGCCACGTGTCCCGAAGTCGCTCGGCGTCGTGACCAGTCCACGACCGAAGTGATGTTGCCAGATGCGATTGACCATCACGCGGGCGGTGAGCGGATTGGCTGGGCTGGCAATCCAGTCGGCGAGCGCCGCCCTCCGCTGCGTAGCAGCCGACGTGGGGAGGATTACTTCATTTACGGATGAGGACAGAGCCTCGTTACCCCGGCTGCTACGCAGGGCAGAGGGAAACCCCGGCTCCACTTCCTCGCCCGGATTGTTGTAATCCCCGCGCGCGAGAACGAAGGTTTTCGGCGGCGAGCCAGTCTTATTCTGGAGGGCCATCGTCACCGGCAGTGGTGGTGGCTTGGGTAACTTCTTCAGCGCATCGAGCAGCCGACGATGGTCGGCTTTGTCGCCTGTCGAAAGCGCCTTCACCAACTCCGCCTCAGTGAACTTCAGCATTGGCGCGGTTTCCTCCACCGTGCCCTCCTGTTCCATCGTGCGCTTTTCCTTCGGCGTCCGATGCGCGAGCCGCGCGTCCTCGGAGAGTCGTGCGAGTCGCTCAGAGTACAACGTCTCGCGATACGGCGCTTCCAGTTCGTCGAGCTGCTTCTGCGTGACGTCCGCCCGCGCACGATACTTCGCCATCGCTTCATCGTGGGCGGCACGCTCGGCAGCGGTGGGAACCGGGAGCTCGCGCTGAAACACCGCCGGCGTGAAGAACGCCTGCATCGCGAAGTAGTCGCGCTGCGTGATCGGTTCGAACTTATGGTTGTGGCAGCGCGCGCAGCCGAACGTCAGTCCGAGGAACACCGACGACGTCGTGTCCGTCGCGTCGTTGAGGGTGTTGAGCCGGCGTTGCACCTGATCAGCGGAATCGACCATGTCAGGGCCGAGCAGATTGAAAGCGGTGGCGGTGAGCGCATCGGGTTCGCCCGGCCAAAGTTCGTCGCCCGCGATCTGCTCGCGGATGAAGCGGTCGTAGGGTTTGTCGTCGTTGAAGGATTTGACCACGTAATCGCGATAGCGCCAGGAATGCGGTCGCAGCGCGTCGTGCTCGAAGC
The DNA here is from genome assembly GCA_945872975.1 of Pedosphaera parvula Ellin514. GTDB lineage: Bacteria > Verrucomicrobiota > Verrucomicrobiia > Limisphaerales > JADJPG01 > JADJPG01. Next base: position 4,336 of record CAMCCU010000098.1, on the reverse strand, counting down.
CGTCGCTCTCCGCGTAACGCGCAAGATCCAGCCAATGTCGCGCCCAGCGCTCGCCGTAATGTGGCGACGCGAGGAGGCGTTCGATGACTTTTTCGTAAGCGTCAGATGAACGATCTTTGACGAAGGCATCGATCTCGTCTGGCGTGGGCGGGAGGCCGGCAAGGCCGTAGGTGACGCGGCGGATGAGCTGCTCCTTCGTCGCTGGTGCGGCGGGCTTGAGCCGGTTGGCTTCCAGGGCGGCGATGATGAATTGGTCGACCGGATTGCGGCTCCGTGATTGCTGGCGGACGGAAGGCGTCTCAATACGGGTGACAGGCTGAAAGGCCCAGTGTGGCGGGGAGCTGGTGGCGCCGTGGGTGGCGGACACCGCGACAAACAGGCCGCTTGCGATAAGCAGCGCACACCGCGAGCGTTTTATCCGTCGTTGTTTCACAGCAGGGTGAATTGGATTCGTAATTGAACCATACTCAGCCCGATTTGCGCAACGTCCGCGCCGAGTTCTCTGTGGCTGCGCCCGGGAGAGCGGCTGATGCTTGCAGTGTGAATTTCAAAAAAGGACTGGAGTTGACCAATGCGGGGGAAGCCTTCGTGGTTCGCGCATTGGATCGTTTGCCCAACGAAAGACGACTATTTATGGCTGCCACCACGAACCCATCAAACGTCAAAGCGTCAACGCGTGCGATGATTCCATCTGTGACTCGCGCTCCGGGGCGTGCCACCAAACCTGGGCTTCCCGCCAACGGTGCGCCGCGTTTCATAAAGTGGTTCGCTGACATCACGATCGACGACGTGCCGCTCGTCGGTGGCAAGAACGCGTCGTTGGGCGAGATGTATCGTGAGTTGACGTCCAAGGGGGTGAAGGTGCCCAACGGCTTTGCTGTCACGGCCGAGGCGTATCGTTACTTCCTGCGCGAGGTGGGATTGGACGCGAAGATTCGCTGCATACTCACGGGGCTCGATACGGGTGATATGGAAAACCTCCGCCAGCGTGGCGCTCAAATCCGTCAGGCCATTCTCGCCGCGGAATTGCCGTGCGACCTCGAGCAGGAGATCACCGCCGCCTACGACACGTTCAGAGGTAACGGTCTGCGTCCGGTCGATGTAGCTGTGCGCAGCAGCGCCACGGCGGAGGATTTGCCGGACGCCAGTTTCGCCGGGCAGCAGGAGACCTACCTCAATGTCTGCGGCCATCTGGCGTTGCTCGATTGCTGCAAGCGCAGCTTCGCCTCGCTCTTCACGGATCGCGCGATCTCGTACCGCACCGACAAGAAGTTCGACCACTTCAAGGTCGCGCTCAGCATCGGCGTGCAACTGATGGTGCGCTCCGATCTCGCCGCGAGCGGCGTCATGTTCACGCTCGACACTGAAACGGGTTTCCGCGACGCGGTGCTGATCAACGCCGCCTATGGTCTCGGCGAGAACGTGGTGCAAGGGTCGGTGAATCCAGACGAATACTACGTCTTCAAGCCGACGCTGAAGACCGGCCACAAACCCATCCTCCAAAAAATCGTCGGCACGAAGGAATTTAAACTCATCTACGAAATCGGTGGCGGAAAGATGGTGAAGAATGTGCCCGTGTCCTCCGGCGATCGCCTTAAATTCGCAATCACTGATGATGAGATTCTTCAGCTCGCCAGATGGGCTTGCCTGATCGAGGACCACTACTCGGCGCGGCGCGGCCAGTCGGTGCCGATGGACATCGAGTGGGCGAAGGACGGCCACGCCGGCGAGATGTTCATCGTGCAGGCGCGGCCCGAGACGGTGCAATCGCGCAAGGCCGCCGAGGTCATGGAGCTCTACGTCATGTGCGAGATTCCCAGCAACGTCATTCTTGCTGAGGAGTTCGCGGAGATCTTCGATGGCTTCAGCATCGGATCGAACGACCTGACGCAGCTCATCCTCGGCGTGGACCGTGACAGTGAAATTGTGGCGTCCATTTTCGACGAGCGAAACCCCGCCGTTAAGAAAATGATCGCCCAGGTCATCGCCGTCTGCCGCGCGAAGAAGCGCAAGATCGGCATCTGCGGCCAGGCTCCCAGCGATTACCCCGAGTTTGCCGAGTTTCTCGTCGAGCAGGGCATCGACAGCATTTCACTGAACCCCGATACCGTAATGAAGACGACACTCGCCATCCTTGAAAAAGAACTTGGCTTGAAGCGATAACCAGCCATGACCAACACAAGGCACTCGTCTCACGGAAATGTCCACGACGTCACCCGGCACCGTAGCTCCATCGCGCTCGACGCGCTCTTCACCCCGGGGAGCGTTGCTGTCATTGGCGCTACCGAGAAGGAAGGGAGCGTCGGTCGTGCGGTCCTGGAGAACCTGGCCGCTTTCAAAGGGCAGGTATTCCCGGTAAACCCGAAGCGCTCCACCGTGCTCGGTCGCGCGGCCTTCAGCAGCATCGCCGCCTTGCCCGAGGTGCCGGACCTCGTGGTCATCGTCACGCCTGCCACCAGTGTTCCCGGACTCATCCGGGAATGTGTCGGCAAAGGAATACCGTCCGCGATCATCATCTCGGCTGGGTTCAAGGAAACTGGTCCCGGTGGCGCCGCGATGGAGCAGGAAATCCTCGCCGAAGCGCGGCGCGGCGGCATGCGCATCATTGGTCCGAACTGTCTGGGCGTGATGTCGCCAGCCCTTGGCTTCAACGCCACGTTCGCCGCGTCCATCGCGCGACCTGGAAACGTCGCCTTCATCAGCCAGAGCGGTGCGCTGTGCACTGCGATTCTCGATTGGAGCTTTCGCGAGAATGTCGGTTTCAGCGCGTTCGTCTCGGTCGGCTCGATGCTGGATGTCGGCTGGGGCGATCTCATCACTCATTTCGGCGATGACCCGAACACCAAGAGCATCGTCTGCTACATGGAATCCGTGGGCGATGCGCGTAGCTTCCTTTCCGCCGCGCGCGAGGTGGCGCTCTCCAAGCCGATCATCGTGCTCAAGGTCGGCCGCACCGACGCGGCGTCCAAGGCGGCGGCGTCACACACCGGCGCGATGACGGGCAGTGATGAAGTGCTGGATGCCGCGTTCCGCCGCGCTGGGGTGCTGCGCGTGGACACCATCGGCGACCTTTTCAACATGGCCGAGGTCCTGGCCAAACAGCCGCGCCCGCGCGGGCCGCGCCTGGCCATCATCACGAATGCCGGTGGCCCCGGCGCGCTCAGCACCGACATGCTTATTCGCAGCGGCGGCAAACTTGCGGAGCTCGCGCCGGACACACGTGCGTCGCTCGATGCTCTGCTGCCAGCGCATTGGAGCCACGGAAATCCGGTGGATATTCTCGGCGACGCCGATGCGGATCGGTATGCGAAGGCGGTTGAAATCGTGAGCCAAGATCCCGGCAACGACGGTCTGCTCGTCATCCTGACGCCGCAGAAAATGACCGACTGCACCGGAACTGCGGATCGGTTGAAGGCGTTCGCCGGGCTTGCTGGCAAGCCGCTTCTCGCGAGCTGGATGGGTGGTCCCGAAGTGCTCACTGGCGAGGAGATTCTCAATCAAGCCAGCATTCCCACGTTCGCTTATCCCGACGCTGCGGCGCGCGCCTTCGAGCGCATGTGGAGCTACAGCGAGAACCTGCGTGCCATCTACGAGACGCCGGCCTTTGAGGAGTCGGCGGACCTGCACGCCGAGCAGGCCAGCGTGTCCGCCATCATCCAACAGGTTCGCGAATCTGGTCGCACCATCCTCACCGAGTTTGAATCCAAACAACTGCTGTCGGCCTGCGGGATTCCGACGGTCGCCACTCATGTTGCCCGCACCGAGGACGAAGCGGTTGCCCTCGCCGAGAAGCTGGGCTTCCCGGTTGTGCTCAAGCTCCATTCTGAAACCATCACGCACAAGACCGACGTGGGCGGCGTGCAGTTGAGCATCCGCACGACCGGTGGCGTGCGGCACGCGTGGCAAAGCATTGAACAGTCCTGCCGGGAGAAGGCGGGCGCAGAACACTTCCTCGGCTGCACGGTCCAGCCGATGGTTTCGCAGGAGGGTTACGAGCTGATCCTCGGCAGCAGCATCGACGCGCAGTTCGGTCCTGTGCTGCTCTTCGGGTCCGGTGGACAGCTCGTCGAGGTGTTCCAGGACCGCGCGCTCGGCCTGCCGCCATTGAACGCCACGCTCGCGCGTCGCCTGATGGAGCGCACCAAAATCCTCAACGCCCTGCAAGGCGTGCGAGGCCGCAAGCCCGTGGATCTCGGCGCGCTGGAACAATTGCTCGTTCGCTTCAGCCAGCTCGTGGCGGCGCAACCGTGGATTGCCGAGATCGACATCAATCCCTTGCTGGTCTCGTCCGAGCGCCTTCTCGCCCTGGATGCGCGGGTGGTTCTTCATGCGCCGG
>CAMCCU010000097.1 GCA_945872975.1 Pedosphaera parvula Ellin514 | reverse complement strand
AGCGAGCTGTTGATGAAGAAGACGCCGAGGCCGGGGATCTGGAAGATGGTTTCCACGACGAACGAGCCGGTCAGCAGGTCGGCCAGCATCGGGGCGGAGAAGGAGATGACGGGCAGCAATGCGAGGCGCAGGGCGTGTTTGATCAGAATTGCCGATTCACTCAAGCCCTTCGCGCGGGCGGCGGTGATGAACTCGGATTGCAGCGTGGTGGTCATGCTCTCGCGGACGAGGCGCGCGACTTTGCCGGCGAAGAGCAGTCCGAGGGTGAGCGTTGGGAGAATGATGTGGAGCGGAGATTCCCAGAGCGCGACTGGAAACCAGCCGGCTTTCACCGCGAGGGTCAACACGAGCAGCGGTCCGATGACCAGCGCGGGAATGCACGCGGCGAGCAGCGAGAGCAGGCCCCAGAAGTAATCGCCCAGGCGTCCGCGTTGCACAGCCATCACGACTCCCCACGGAATGCCGAGCCCCAGTGCGAAGAAGAACGCCAGCCCGCCGAGCGTCAACGAGACGGGCAGGGCGCTGACGATAATGTCGTTCACGGTGTGGTTGCGGTATTTGGTCGAGAGGCCGAGGTCGCCCCGGGAGAGATCAGACAGATAGTGCGCGTATTGTTTGAGGAGCGGTTCGTCTAGGCGGTACTTGGCGCGGATGGCGCGCTCGATCTCCGGAGAGGCGGGAGCGCGCTCGGAATCGAACGGACCGCCGGGCGCGAGCCGCATGAGGATGAACGCGAGGAAGCTGATCACCAGCAGGAGCGGGATGAGAAAGAGGAAGCGCTTCAGGAAAAACATAGGCCGCTCGTCATCGTTTTGCCGGCTTCCGCACTTGGATGGCGCTGATCGGGTGCGTGTCGAGCACGTTGCCGTAGATGCCTGTGACGCGGTCCGGGTCGTGATAGTTGAAGCCGCTGTAGAAGTAGAGCGGGGCGATGGGTGCTTCTTCCCGCACGAGGATGGACTCGGCCTGCCGAAGCAATTCAGCGCGTTGCTTGAGGTCGGTCAGCAGGCTCGCTTGATCCATCAGCTCGTCATAGCGCGGGTTCTTCCAGCCGGTGCGGTTGTTGCCGTTATTGGAGCGAAATAGGTCGAGGAAGGTGTTCGGATCGTTGTAATCGCCGATCCACGTGCTGCGGCTGACATCGTAATCGAGGGAGCGCTGGGCGCTGAGGTAAACCTGCTTCTCCATCTGGCGGAGCTCGACCTTGATGCCGAGCTCGCGCTGCCACATTTGCTGAAGCTCGACGCCGATCTTCGAGTGGACAGAGCCGCCGCCGGAGACGGACTCGAAGAGATACTCGATGGTTCGCATGCCTTGGCCGCCGGGAAATCCTGCTTCCTTCAGCAATTGTCGGGCGCCTTCTGGATCGTAGGAGAGTCCTTCCGGCGAGCGGCAGTTCGCCGTGCCCGGCGGCACGAAGTGCGAGCCGATGGCTTCGCCGGTCTTCAAGATTTTATCCACGAGCCGCTGCTTATCGATGCACATCGTCAAGGCGCGGCGCACGCGCGGGTCATCGAATGGTTTGCGGGTGGTGTTGAAGCGCAGGAAGTAGGTGCCGAGATAGTTGAAGCTGTGGAAATCCGGGCGGGGCTTGAGGATGGGGAACAGCTCGGATGGAATAAGCTCCTTGTCCCAGATGATGTCGAGACCGCCCTTTTCGTAGAGATTGAGTGCTGTGCTGGCGCTGCGAATGGGGAGGAGATCTACGACGAGGCAATGGGTGTTTGTCGCGTCCCAATAGTGAGGGTTGGCGCGCAGGCGCACGCGGTCGTTCAAGCTCCAACGTTCCAGTTGATACGGGCCGCTGCTGGGAAGGGGGCGGACACGCATCCATTGATCGCCATGTTTCTCGACGATGTCGCGCGGGACAACGGAGAGCGTTTGAAAGGCGCAGAGCCCGAGAAAAAACGGCGTCGGATTGGTGAGCTCGACGCGGAGGGTCTGGTCGTCCAGTGCGCGCAGGCCGACGTCGTTCGGATCCTTGATGGTGCGATTGAAGTAGGGCTCGGCGTTCTTCAGGTAGAACAATTGCCCCACATACTCGCTGGCGGTGGTCGGGTTGAGCACGCGAAGCCACGAGTAAACAAAGTCGTGAGCGGTGATGCGTTGTCCGGTGGACCACTGGGCATTCGTGCGCAGGTAAAAGGTGTAAATCTTTCCGTCGGGCGAGATTTCGTAGCGCTCCGCCAGGCCAGGAACGGGCAGGGCCGTCTTGGGGTCCGTCCGCATCAGGCCTTCCCACAGCGCCATGACGATTCGCAGTTCCTCAAGCCCTTTGGCGGTGGCGGGGTCGAGCGAGCCGGGTTCAGCACCGTTGGCAATGACCAGATCCGCCCGTTGGTCCGGACGGCTGCAAGCGGCGAGCAGGCCCGCGAGCATCAGCAGCAAAAAGAGCGGCGTGATGCGGCGCGCGGAATGGAAGATTTGCGGTGCGTAAAACGTAATGCGTAATGCGTAATGAACAGGGTGGGCTAAGGCAATACGCAATGCGTCCGGCGCTGCCATTGATTGGCGCATCATTTTGCTAAACCGATCCTGATTCGTGCCGATGTATTCATTGTCGAAAGACATGGCGGCCCGCAGCCACTAAAGCGGGCGGGGAAATACGCGGACGCCTTTGTTTAATGGTCTGCGAGCGGCATGGATGTCGTTAACTGAAAGCCCTTCTGTACGAAGGGTAATCTACGGAAAGATTGTATGGTAATTAATACTAACGTATCGGCACAGAGCAGCGCTCGTCTGCTCACAGAATCGTCTGCAATGCTCAGCAAGTCACTGGCTCGTTTGTCCTCTGGCGCGAAGATTGTTTCGCCGGAAGATGACGCCGCCGGTCTGGCTGTTTCCATGCGGTTTGACGCACAAATCAACCGCACGTCGGCGGCCAAGAGCAACGTCAGCAACGCCATCTCGTTCTCTCAAACTCAGGACGGATTCTTAGGCAAGGTGGCCAAGGCGCTGGATCGTATGTCCGAACTTTCCATCCTGGCGCAGGATGTTACCAAGTCGGATGCGGATCGGACGCTGTATGACTCAGAGTTCCAGAAGCTGGATGATTACGTTGCGAACGTCGCCGACAAGGACTTCAACGGCGTGAGCTTGTTCAGCAGTTCTACGCTGTCTGTCACGCAAGACGGTGACGGGAGCACGTTTGACATGAACGCGGTGGACCTTGGCGACGCTGCCTATACGGGCCTGAATACCGAGGACGTCACGACGACAACGAACGCCGCAGCGGCGTTAACGACAGTGAAGGCGGCGATTACCCAGCTTGCTGAAGATCGCGCCAATCTCGGCGCGAATATCTCGCGGTTGAACTACACAAACGAGCAGCTGGGCGTGTTGCGAGACAACCTCAGCGCCGCGAACAGCCGCATCAAGGACGTCGATGTGGCCGAAGAAAGCACTCAATTCGCTCGATACAACATCCTGGTCCAGGCAGGCACAGCGATGTTGGCGCAAGCGAACGCGACCACGCAATCCGCCCTGCGACTCTTGAGTTAAGCGCGCAGTTCGTATCGTGGTAAGCAACTCGGGCGGCGCTTTTGTGCCGTCCGAGTCTTCTTTTTTGTTCTGAAGAAAGCCGTGGTTCTGGCAAAGGCTTTGCTGAGCAATCTCCATTGAATGTGATTTATGCCTGAAGGAATTGATTTAGGGGTCTCCGGCCTGGCTTCGGGCTTCGACTGGAGGGGCTTGGTGGACCAGCTCATCGAGGTGGAGCGCGCACCGCAGCGCCGGATGTTCACCGAGCAGCAGGCGATCCTCGCCCGCAAAGTCGCCTACGACAGCGTCAACACCCAGCTCAGCGTTCTGCAAAATCGGGTGGATGACTTGAATGACAGCACGCTATTTGAGTCACGACTGGGAAACTCATCCGATGAAGATGTGGCGACGGTGACAGCGGAAGCTGGCGCAGCCATCGGCAGTTACAAGTTTGACATCAACCAACTGGCCACCACCGCCGTCCAGCGTGGAACCAGCAACATCGGCAGCCCTCTCAGCACCACGACCGACGTCTCTGCCGTGACGTTGAGCAGTGCAGGTTTCACTACCGCTGTCACTGCGGGGACATTCACGATTAACGGGAAACAGATCACCGTCGCCACCACGGACACGTTGCAGGGCGTGTTCGACAAGATCAGCACCGCTACTGCCGGCGACGTCGTGGGGACCTATAATCCCCTCACAGATGGCATCACTCTCACGAGCAGCACGACCAATGTCGTGCTTGGCAGCGCGACGGACACTTCCAATTTCCTTCAGGTCACTAGACTTTCAAACAACGGAACTTCCGCTGTCTCCAGCTCTTCAGCCCTGGGCGCGGCAAAGCTTTCAGGCGCTCTTTCGTCGGCGAATCTTGGCACGACGATCGATGATGGGGGCAGCGTGGGCCTGTTCAAAATCAACGGCGTCGAGATCACCTTTGATGACGGCACGGACTCCATCTCCGACATCCTCACCCGCATCAATGATTCCACCGCAGGAGTCACCGCGGGTTACGACTCGGTCAATGATCGGTTCATCCTCACGAACAAGGTGACGGGGGATTTGGGATTCGCACTGGAGGATGTCACGGGGAATTTCCTGGCGGCGACCGGGCTGTCCGCTGGCACGCTTCAGCGAGGCAAGGACTTGCTCTACACCGTCAACGAGGGCGGAGAGCTGTCGAGCCACTCCAACACAATTTCGGAGGAGAGTTCAGGAATCGAAGGCTTGTCCGTTGCGGCAATTGCAGAGGGCATCACTACGGTCACCGTGGCGAGCGACACCGAGGCGATCAAGAGTGCGATAACGGGTTTCGTAGAAGCGTATAACAAGGCGCAGGCGGTCATCGAGACCAATACGGCGAGCACCACCGACGCCAAAGGCAAGGTGACAGCGGGAACGCTCGCCGGGGAAAGCGAGGCCTTTACCATCGCATCAGATTTGCGGCGGCTGGTGACATCCACTTTCTCATCGCTGACCGGCACGATAAAGCGGCTGGAGAGCATGGGGATCACCAGTAATGGAACAGACGACAAGCTGGCCATCTCTGACTCCGATGCGCTCGAAGCCGCGCTGTCGGACAACTTGAGTGAAGTGAAGTCGCTCTTCACCAACGAAACTGATGGTCTTGCGTTCGATCTGGCCGCGTTTCTTGAGGGAACCGTAGGTGACGATGGAACGCTTCTGACCAAGAAGGACAACCTTGATAAGCAGGCGGAAAGTCTCACGGATCAGATTACGGAGCAGGAGCGCCAGGTTCAGCTCAATCGCACCCGGCTGATCTCCACCTTTGTCCAGATGGAGACGGCTCAGCAAAAGATCAACTCACAGCTCCAATATCTGAGCAAGATCAACGCTGGCTAGGTAGACGTTATTCCCGAGAGCGCCCCTCTGCGCTTCCCCTGGAAATTTTTCCTCAAGTGAATTGACGTTCGTCCGATACGTCTCCGATGACACGTTCAATTCAAGCCGATCCACGCCAGGCAACCCCGGCTGCAGGTGGATTTGGACGAGGCTTGGCCCTGATGTGTCTGGCTGTCCTGACCGTTCTTCTCTTCATCGGGTGTGCCCGTCCGCCGTTTCTGGCCCAGGCAATGACCCCAAGCTACCGGCCGTCGAACGTGTTCCAGGAAGAGCCGTTTCTGCCCTCCAATATCCGGCGGATTGCGGTGCTCCCCATGAGTTTGCTCACGGAGGATGCGGATACGGCGTTCGGGCGGGACGCGCTGAGCCCGATCTTGATGAGCGAGCTGAGCCGGGTTCGACAGTTTGAACTGGTCGCAGTCTCGGCTGATGACTTGCGTCTGCTCTCCGGTCGCGCGGTGTGGAATCCAGAGGACAAGCTGCCCGTGGAATTTTTTGAACGACTCAAGGACAAGTATGGCGTGGATGCGGTCCTCTTCAGCCGGTTGACGCTCTATCGTGCCTACGAGCCGCTGGCCATTGGCTGGCGGCTTAAGCTGATTGATGCCGATGCGCCTCACATCCTTTGGGCCGTTGACGAGGTGTTTGACTCACGAGTTCCCACGGTGGCTGCGGCTGCCGTCCGATATTCGCGGGATAATCCCGATACCAGCGCCTCGCTGCTTGATTCGAGAAGCGTGCTGATGTCTGCGCGCCGGTTTGGCGAATATACCGTGAACGCAGTGGTGCAAACTATTCCCGGCAGGACGGTGGCGGCGAAATAATTTAAGGCAATTGAAGAACCTGCCGATTGAATCCCTAACGTGAAGTGAATAGCGACACGGACGCCTGCCAGAAAGAACGATGCTTATGGAAATAAATTTCCATCTAAGAAACTTAGATTCGGTTGGGAAGCTCTCTGTGGCCAAGCCGGCGCAGCGAGCCGCACAGGCTGCCGAGGATGAGGTAGCCTTTGAGAACAGCCGCGCCTTGACGACCGCCCTGCAGAACACCCCTGAATCGCACGATGACGTGGTTCAACGGGCGACTGAGCTGGTCGGCGACGTCAACTATCCTCCGCCGGAGACCATCCGCATGATCTCGAACCTTCTGGCTCTCCAGATGAAGGCGGAACGCGACGATTCCTAGCGAGACAGCGCTGTATGTTCCCCCAGATGAAAGCCTGGCAGGCTTACCGCCAGGTGGCGACTCAGACTGCCTCGCCGGCCCAAGTGGTCCTGCTTCTATACAACGGAGCCATCCGCTTCCTGGAGCAGGCACGGCTGGGTTTTGGTTTTGATGATCCAAAGGAATTCAACGAGACGATCAACAACAACATCCTCCGCGCGCAGGCCATCATCAATGAGATGAACCAGGCGCTGAACATGGCTGAGGGTGGCGAGTTCGCGCAGAAGATGCGCGGGCTTTACGATTATCTGGATCGGATTTTGCAGGAAAGCAACGTGGGCAAGACAGAGCCGGGCATTCAGGAAGTCATCAAGCATATCACGGTGCTTCGTGATGCCTGGGCGGAGATGCTCCTGCAAGGCAGCGGCACCGCCGATGCGGATGCATTGGCCCGCGCTCAGAGTGTTGTCACTCCCCCCGCCCAGCTCAGCCCATGAGCGCGTTGCAGGAACTTTCAGATTTGTTCCAGCAATGGCAGCTTCTGACAGAAGAAGAAGGCGGAGCCATTACCGCCGGGTCCTGGAGCCAGGTGGAAAACTATCAGTCCGCGAAAGCCCGGCTGCAGCCACGCATCACTGAGGTCTCTCGGCGTCTGGATGCCGGAACATTCGAGCATCACTTTCGCTCCGTGATCAACGACCTGATGGAGATGGAACGTCGCAATGACGGGCTCCTTCAAGAGAAGCGCCGGGTGGCCAAGGAACAGGAACACTCCCTCGATCGGACCCAGCGTAATCTTCGGCAGATTCAGAAGTCCTATATCCCGCCGTCGCGCACCCACTGGCAGTCCTATTCCTGATGGCTGAGCCGCAGGGCCTGGCAGCCGGAGTCGTCGAGAGGGTGAGCCTCTGTTTCCTGATCCACCAATTCAAGAAGGTCTTCCTGTTTGCGCTTTAGGAACCGGATATCTCGCCGATAACCGTGGGTCCGCGAAATGCATGGACCGCTAGATGGCTGAGAATCCGAAAGAGTCCCCCGAGAACGGCGCAGGTCGCGCTCCCGAAAATCATCGTGGAGCGCCGCGTCCTTTGGAGGGTCACAGCATGAAGTCCCTCGATCCCGAATCGAATCCCGATGACGCAATCTCGCGTCCCGTGGCCGATGGCGGTGACTGGCTGGAGGGTGGCTGTGCGTTGCTCGATTCTGCGGGCCGGATCACCGGGATCAACGAGGGCTTGAGCATCTGGTTCGAGCAATCCGTTTCTGACTTGCGGGACCGTAACTTTTGGGAGCTGTTGTCCATCCGTTGCCCGGAGTGGCGCGGAGACGTTGCGCATGGCCGGGATAGCTCTGAGATCTTTGCTGAGCTGAAGCTCCGACGTCCGGGCGATGCCGGTCAAGGCGTGCAGTGGTTCTCACTGGAGATCGCCCGATATGGAGGAGGTTGCTGTGTGCGCCTGAACTCGATTCTTCCCCCGCTGGCGGATCTGGAGGAGGGCGCGTGGAACGAGAATCTCCATTCCCCGCTGGCGCAACGCCAGATGTTCGTGCGGCTCCTTCGCGCCGAAGCGCAGCTCAAGAATCTTACGGAGCGCTGGCCCGGCGTTATTTTCAGCCAGCGTTCAGATCTCAGTTTCCGGTTTGTCAGCCCGAAGATCGAAGAGCTTACCGGGTTGCCGGTCGCGGATTGGGGGTCAAGACCGCAGTTGTTCTGGGACGTGGTTCACGAAGGGGATGCGGAAGAGCTCCGTCACCAGTTCAAGCAGGCGCGCCAGTCCGGTCAACCGATCACCTGCACTTACCGGATTCGCCATGTGCAAACGGGGCGCATCGCGTATGTGCTTGAGCATCGGCAGGCCAATGTCAGTCGGGGCGGATTGCTGCTCGGCTATGAGGGTGTGTGGCTGGATGTCACCCGCCAGACCATCGCGGAGAAGAGGCTGACCAGCGCCGCGTGGAAGGAGACGCTCTCCGTGCTCACGATGGGGCTCGCGCACGATTTCGGCAACGTGATGGCCGGAATTCACGCGCTCAGTGAATCGTTCCTGGAACAAGTGGGCCCGGGACATGAGTTCAACGATGGGCTCACGCTGATCCGCACGAACGCACAGCAGGCGAGCCACCTCGTGCATCGCATCATCAACCTCCATCAGGGAAAGACGGGCGACAGGAATTACTACAACCTCAACGAAGTGGCGACGGAGGTTGCTGAGCTTATCCGCAAGGTCATCCCGCGCCGGATGCAGCTTGCGCTGGAGCTGGCGACGGAGACGCTTCCCGTCTATCTCGATGCCGTCGAGCTGCGGCAGGTGGTGATGAATCTCGTGCTGAACGCCGTGGATGCCATGCCGCAGAACGGTCGCCTGGTGCTGCGCACCGCGGGCTTTGTGGAGTTGCCGACGCTCGTCCATTGCCAGGGTTCGCCTCCACGCCCCCCCGCCGCCTCTCTCACGCTTCAAGACACGGGTTGCGGCATCAAGCCGCGTCATCTCGCGTCCATCTTCGATCCCTTCTTTACGACGAAGCCTGCGAACAAGGGCTCCGGGCTGGGCCTCTACAACGCGCGCTTGTTCGCTGAGAAGCATCGTGGCGCGATCACGGTGGACAGCACGGAAGGCGTGGGTTCCTCGTTTCACATCTGGCTGCCGCAGGCGGACTTCACCGAGGCCGAAATGGAGGCGAAGCAAAGCGCGCCTGACCGGCAGGCTCCCCCGGTTGAGAACAACGGCAAGAGCTTTTGAACTATGGGCAATTACACCGCCGACAATGGAATGCATCACGTCCTGATCGTTGATGACGAAGACATGGTGCTCGTGTCGCTTCGCGACACCCTTGCTCGCGAAGGGTATCAAGTCACGACAGCGCCGAACGCGGTCGAGGGCCTGGCTCGGATGAAGGAGAAGGGATTCTCGGTCGTGATCACCGATCAGCAGATGCCGATGCTGACGGGTCTGGAGTTTCTAACGATGGTGCGGGAGTTGCAGCCGGACACCACGCGCATTCTGATCACGGCGGTGCTCAGTCTTTCGACGGTCATTGACTCGATCAACAAGGGTGAGATCTACCGGTTCATCGTGAAGCCGTGGCTGCGGGAGGAGCTGCTTGTCACGGTGAAGAACGCCGTCCAGCGCTATGAACTGATCTGCCGGAACCAGACCTTGCAAGCGACGACGTTCGCGATGAACGAGAGGCTCGTGATACTGAACGCGGAGCTGGAAACGCAGGTGAAAAGAGTCGCGGACCAGAACGGCCAGTTGGAGGCATTGAACAAGGCGACGCAGCAGAATCTTCAGCATTCGGTCGAGCTTTGCTTCAAGACCATGCAGACGTTCTACCCGACGCTGGGCAGCCAGGCGCGGCGCGTGTATGAGCTCTGCCGCGTGATCGGGGAGGGTCTTCGGCTCTCTGCGGAGGAGCGGCAGATTCTGGAAGTCAGCGCGTGGCTGCACGATATCGGGCTCGTCGGCGTGCCCCGCCAGCTCATCAAGCAATGGGAGGAATCGCCCGAGAGCCTCACTGAGGCAGAGCGGGCCATCGTTCAGCAGCACCCGATTCTCGGCGAGGAGCTGGCCGGGTTCGCGAATCCGTTGAAGGGAGTCGGAGCCATCATCCGGGCGCATCACGAACGATTTGATGGGGCCGGCTATCCGGACAAGCTGGCTGGTGAAGAGATTCCATGGCTCGCGCGTTTGCTCGGAGTGGCGGTCGCTTATGCGGAGAGCCGCGCTGATGGGCCGGCGACGTTGGAGATGATCAAGCAGGCGCGCGGCACGCAGTTTGATCCGGAGGCGGTCCGGGCGCTCCTGCGCTGCCTGCCGCAGGCCACGGTTCCCAAACGCCATCGCGAAGTGCTGCTGTCCGAGCTGACGCCCGGGATGGTGCTCGCGCGCGGAATCTACACCGCCAATGGGATGCTTTTGATTCCCGATGGTCAGCGATTGACGGAGCCCTTCATCGACAAGCTGAACAATCACAATCGCGTCAGCCCCATCCATCAATCGCTACTCGTCTTTAGCTAAAGCCATGTCCGCCCTCCCACTCACGCCTCCAGATTCGAGCGCTGCCTTGTCGGCGCCACATTCGGCGTGGTGGCGGCATTTGTTTGTGGAGTCGGATGACGCCCAGATGGTTTGTGATCGCGACGGCGTGGTCTGCGAAGTGAATCGTCGGGCGGTCCAGTTGTTTGGCGTGAAGGTCGGCGCATCCCTCTTTCCCTGTCCGATGCTGGCACCGGGCGCGGCGAGCCAGTTGCGCGAGGTGTTGGGCCGCGGGACGGATCGTACGGAGACAGTGGGCACGGTCGGCATCACCTGTGTCGAGGGCGCCTGTCTGGTGGCGGATCTTCAGTTGATGCCCCTGGATGAGGGACGCTGCCTGCTGGTGATCCGGGATGCGAGCCGCCGATGGCGACTGGAGACGCATACGCAGCGTCTACTCGCCGCGATCGATTCGACCCCGGATGTCGTCATCCTGACTGATGCGCAATTCCGCGTCACGTTTGTGAATCCGGCGTTTGAATCCGCGACTGGATTTAGCATCGAAGAGGCGGTCGGCAGGCCGGTGGACTTTTGCCAGGCGGCGGAGGAGGCGGGCAAGACGCGTGAGTATCTCGATGGCGTGGTGCGTGGTGCGGACTGGGTGGGCGAGCTGACGATGCGATGCAAGGATGGCTCCCGCTATCCCGTGGAGATGACCTTTTCCCCGATTCACAACAACAGCGGCGAGCTCATCGGCGCGGTTGCCTTCCAGCGCGACATCAGCGCGCGCCGCAAGATTTACGACGCATTCCAGGCGGAGAAGAACTTTGTTCGCAGCATCATCAATTCGCTGGATGCGAGCTTGTACACGCTGGACGGAAAATTCCGCCTGACTCATCTCAACGACGGTTGGTCGAAGATGCCCACGGAGCACGGGTGGCTGAAGATCGAAGCGGAGCCGCAGGTGGGTCGCTCGTTGCTCGAGTATGTGCCGGACCCCGCCCGGCGCGCAGAGCTGGAGCGTGTCTTTAATGCCGTGCTGGCGGAAGGGCGCCCGCAGGAGTTGCAGTCCGTCGATGCGGGCGGCCGTCACTGGGTGATGAGCGCCTTCCCGTGGCAGCATGAGGGAAAGATTCGCGGTCTGATTTACAAGGTGACGGACAACACGGCGTTCGTCGGGGTTCAGAACCAGTTGTTCCAGGCGCAGAAGATGGGGACGATCGGCGCGCTGGCGGTGGGAGTCGCGCATGATTTCAACAACATGCTGCTCGCGATCCGCGGCAACGTCGGGCTCGCGCTGATGGACAACCAGCTTGCGGTCGAGACC
Organism: Pedosphaera parvula Ellin514; assembly: GCA_945872975.1. Taxonomy (GTDB): domain Bacteria; phylum Verrucomicrobiota; class Verrucomicrobiia; order Limisphaerales; family JADJPG01; genus JADJPG01. The sequence goes on along the minus strand of CAMCCU010000097.1, from coordinate 1,443 downwards.
AGGGCGCGGCTGGATCAGGTGGACATTGCAGCGGTGCGTGCCTCGGGGCTCACCGAGCAGTTGCTGTCCTTCAGCCGGGACTCGGAGGAGAAGGTCGCGATCCTCGACTTCAACGAGGTCGTCAAAGACGCAGCATCGCTGGCCAAGCGCCTCATGCGCGCGAGAGTGACGCTGAAGCTGATCCCCACGGAGACGGCGCTGAAGGTGCAGATGGATGCCACGCGCGCCTCGCAGTTGATGTTGAACCTGTGCATCAACGCTCACGACGCCATGCCAAAGGGCGGGACGCTGACGATCACCAACGTGCTGGCTGATCTGACTCCGGAGCAGAGGACGCGTTTCAAGTGCAAGCCGCACGTGCAGTTCATGCGGTGCAGCGTGACGGATACTGGCTCCGGGATTCCTCCGGAGATTCTGCCGCGCATCTTCAGTCCGTTCTTCACGACGAAGGAAAAGGGGAAGGGGACCGGGCTGGGGCTGTCGATTGTTCACGGTGTTGTGAGCAAGGCAGGAGGATTCATCGAAGTCGAAAGCGTGGTGGGCACGGGGACGACGTTCCATGTGTATCTGCCGATCGACACCGGCCCGTTGACGCGGACAGACACTGAGATTCGCCGCCAGCTGAAACGGGGCACCGGCCGGCTGCTGGTGGTGGATGATTTGGATCTCGTCCTGGAGTTCGCGGCAAGCTTCCTCAAGCAGGCCGGCTATCAGGTGTTGACGGCCAACAGCGCGGAGGCGGCGCTCAAGATTCTGGCGCAGCAGAAGCTGCCGCTGGATCTGGTGCTCACCGATTATGCGATGCCCGGAAAGAACGGCTGGCAGCTCATTCAGGAGATCGCCACGCGCTGGCCGTTGACGAGGTGCATCCTCGCCTCGGGCTATCTGGATGACGAGGAGCGGGCGGAGATCGCGAAGAATCCCTCCGTGCGAATCCTGAACAAGCCGTACGGGATGGCGGAAGCGACCACAGTGGTGGCCGAAATTCTGGGGAGGTTTGAATGATTCTCCCGTTCATCCATCCCGTTCGCCGTTCCACCGGAGGAATCCAGACAAAATATGCTCAAGCCATTCACTCATCCTCCGATGAGGGGTGGAGCTTTGATGGTAACGACTGATCGAAAGACCGCTAAAGACCATGCCTGAACAGACTTCAAACTATCTGGCCGCACTGGCGAAACTCGCCGAGAAAGTGGCGGTGGAACTGGTGTATTCGACTCCTGATCGCGACGAAGGCTTGTTGCCTGTCAATTCGCTGCTGGGTGAGATGGAAGAAATTGGCGCGAATGCGCCGCTGCTTTCACCGTTGCCGCAGGCACTGGCTCAAGCCCGCAACGTCGTGGACAGCGCCTTCGAGAAGGCGTGTTTCGATGCAGTTCAGATCGAACACCTTCGCGTGTGGGTGAACTGGATGCAGCATGCCCTGACGCTGGCGCAGGACGG
>CAMCCU010000096.1 GCA_945872975.1 Pedosphaera parvula Ellin514 | reverse complement strand
TGCGTGAGGCTTTTCTGGAAAGCTCTCCATCCCCGACCAATCGCTGACTGAGGTTGAAGGCTTCAACACATCCTGCAAATATTCTCACCACATGACGTCTTCGCCCACTTCATCGGCCGGTTCCTGGCGCGCGCGCGCGCTGGAGTTGTTCCCGGCCGGCTCCAATGGCGAGTTCGGTCTGCCGCCGGAACTCGTCACCGTTCTCGATCGCGGACTCGGCTGCCGCGTGTGGGACGCAGACGGCCGTGAGTTCCTCGACATGACGATGGCGTGGGGCGCAGCCCTCGTTGGTCACGCGCATCCCAAGGTTCTCGAAGCGGCGACGCGTCAGGCGGCGAGCGGCGCCAATTTCGCCGCCGTCAACACACGCTCCATCGAACTCGCCGAACGTCTCCACGCGCTCAGCCCGTGTGCCGAGCGCGTGCGTTTCGTGGCCTCCGGCACCGAGGCCACGATGCTTTGTCTGCGCGTGGCCCAGGCCGCCACTGGACGGCCGAAAGTATTGAAGTTCGAGGGCGCGTATCACGGACAGCATCCCGTGGGCGTGACCAGCATGCTCAACGGTCGCCCGAGTCAGATGCCGCAGTCCGATCCTTCCGGCGCCGGCGCGGCATGGGTCGAGCGCGATGTGCTCGTCGCCCCGTTCAACGATCTCGCGACCACGGAGCAAATCCTCTGCGAACATGCGCACGAACTCGCGGCTGTGATCGTCGAGCCGTTCCATCGTTGCCTCGTTCCCGCACCCGGATTCCTGGCGGGACTTCGCACGGTGACGCAGCTCCACGGCATCGCGTTGGTCTTCGACGAAGTGGTCACCGGATTCCGCTTTGCCCTCGGTGGCGCGCAGGAATACTACGGCGTAATTCCCGATCTCGTCGCCTACGGCAAAGCGCTCGGCGGCGGATTTCCGCTGGGAGCTTACGCCGGTCGCGCCGCGCTGATGGATGTCGTCGATGAACACCGGTTGCCTGGACCCGCCTATGCGTGGTCTGCGTCCACCACGGGCGGTAATCCTGTCTCCTGCGCGGCGGCGCTCGCCACGCTCGATGTGCTCAGCGAGCGCGGTGTTTATCCGGCTCTGCACGCGGCGGGCGCGCGCCTCCGCCAACGCATGACCACCGCATTAGTTGAATCGGGTGAAGTGGCGCAAGTCCTCGGCGATGGCCCGCTCGCGCAAGTCGCGTTCTCCGCCGCGCCCGTCACGAATCAACGTTCGTGGCTGGCCTCCGATCGCCAGCGAGGCCGGGCGTTGATGCTCGAACTGTTCCGCGCCGGAGTTTTCCTCAATCCGATGGGCACCAAACTTTACCTCTCGCTGGCGCATGACGACGCGGCCATCGATCAATTTGCCGGGCACTTCGCAACGGCGCTGAAGAACACCCGGGCGTCCGGTCGGACCGAAACAACATCCGCATGACCACCATCCAAACCACATCATTCACCGTCAACGGTCGCACCTACCAGCCGCCGGCGCGGCCCGTCGTCGTCATCTGCCTCGACGGCTCGGCTGACGAGTATTTCGACGCGGCGCTGGCGCGCGGACGGATGCCCAACTTCCAGCGCATGAGCGTGACCGGCTATCGCGGCTTCGCCCGTGGCGCGCTGCCGTCCTTCACCAACGTCAACAACGCCTCCATTGTCACCGGTGTTCTGCCTTCGGTGCATGGCATCGGCGGGAACTTTTTCTACGACACGACGTCGGGCGAGGAAGTCATGATGAACTCGGCGAAGTTCCTGCGCTGCGAAACCATCTTCCCCGCCGCCGCGCGCGCCGGGCGCAAGGTTGCCGTCGTGACAGCGAAGGAAAAGCTGCGCGATATTTTTGCCTCGGGTCTTCTCGAGCTCGGTGGCATCGCGTTCTCCTCGGAGAAAGCCAGTCAGGCAGCGAAAGCAACGCACGGCATTGATTGCGTCGAGGCGCTTGTCGGCCAGCCCACGCCGGCCATCTACAGCGGGGAAGCCAGCCTCTACGTGTTTCGCGCCGGCGTGGCGCTCATCGAACGTGGGTTGGCGGACTTCGTGTATCTCTCCACCACCGACTTCATGCAGCACAAGTTCGCGCCGGACGCTCCCGAAGCGGTGGAGTTCTACGCCGGCATCGATGAACAGCTCGGGCTTCTGCTCAAGCTGGGCGCGGTCATTGGCCTGACCGCCGACCACGGGATGAACTCGAAGCGCAAGGCCGACGGCTCGCCGAATGTCATCTATCTGGAGTCGGAGCTGACGAAGAAATTCGGCCTGGGCTTTCGCGTCATTCTGCCCATCACCGATCCCTACGTGGCGCACCACGGCGCACTGGGTTCGTTCGCCGTCGTGCATCTGCCGGCGACGATGACCACGGACGGCAAGGACGGCGTCCTTCGATTCCTCAATCACTTGTCCGGCGTCACGGAAGTGTACGGGAACAACGCCGCTGAGAAACTGGAGCTGCCCGCCGATCGTTTGGGCGACATCGTGGTGATCTCCGGACGCGACGTCGTGCTGGGCCGCACGCCTGAGTATCACGATCTCAAAGCCATCGCGAGCGGCCTGCGCTCGCACGGCGGACGCTACGAAGAGATGGTGCCGTTCCTCCTCAGCGAGCGGCTGAAGCCGGAGTACGCCGCCAAGGTCCACGGCGACCCGCGCAACTTCGACATCTTCGACTTCACCTGCAACGGAGCTGCAATATGAGTGTTACGCCGCAATCCCTCGACCTGACTTCCTACGTCGCGGGCACGCCCATCGCGAGCAGCGAGCGGCTGGAAGTCCGGAACCCGTACAGCAACCAGCGCGTCGGCTCCGTCACGCTCGCTACCCGCGCTCAGACCGAGGCGGCGATTCAGGCGGGACTGCAAGGCGGCGCGCCGCTCACGCGTTACCAACGCTCGACCATTCTCGATCGCGCGCGGCATTTGCTGGAGGAACGTCGTGAAGAATTCGCCCAACTGATCACGGCTGAGTCGGGATTGTGCATCCGCGAGACCCGATACGAAACGGGCCGCGCCAGCGACGTGCTCCGCTTCGCCGCGATGGAAGCGCTTCGTGATGATGGCCAGGTCTTCTCCTGCGACATCTCGCCGCAAGGGAAGGCGCGGAAAATCTTCACGCTGCGCGAGCCGCTGGCGTTGATCGCCGCCATCACGCCCTTCAACCATCCGCTGAATCAGGTCGCCCACAAGCTCGCTCCCGCCATCGCCGTGGGCGCGCCGGTCATTCTCAAGCCAGCCGTCACGACGCCGCTCACCGCCATTCGTTTCGTGGAGTTGCTCTACGAAGCCGGTCTGCCACCGCAGATGCTCAGTGTGCTGCTCGGACCGACGGAAGACGTGGCGGAAGTGCTCGTGCGCGATCCGCGAACCGAACTGGTCACGTTCACCGGCGGCGAGACGGTTGGAAAAAGGATCGCGCAGATCGCCGGCTACAAGCGGCTCGTCCTGGAACTGGGCGGCAACGATCCGTTGATCGTTCTCGACGACGCGGATCTGGAGCTGGCCGTGACGCTCGCGGCAGAAGGTGCTTTCCGCAATTCCGGCCAGCGTTGCACGGCGGTGAAACGCATCCTGGTCGAGCAGGGGATTCTGGAGAAGTTCACCGAGCGCTTCGTCGAGAAGGCTCGCGAATATAAGTGCGGCGATCCGGCTGATCCTGAGACTCGCGTCGGCACCGTCATCAGCGAGGCATCGGCCATCCATCTGGAAGACGTGGTGAAGAAGGCCGTGGCGGCCGGGGCGAAGGTGCTGCTCGGCGGCGAGCGACGCGGGGCGCTCCTTGCACCCACCGTCATCGCTGACGTGCCGCGCGACGCCGAGATGGTGGTGCGTGAATCCTTCGGCCCGCTAGCGCCGATCATGGCTGTGCGCGATTTGGAGGACGCGGTGCAGCTGGCAAACTCGACCGCCTACGGCCTGTCCTCCGGTGTCGTGACCACGGACCTGAACCGCGCCATCGAACTGGTGAAGCGCCTCAAGACCGGCACGGTGAACATCAACGAAGTTCCCGGCTATCGCATCGAGAGCTCGCCCTTCGGCGGCGTCAAGGACAGCGGCCTCGGCATCAAGGAAGGCGTCATCGAAGCCATGAAGTGCATGACGACCGTGAAGACGTTTTCGCTGCCGTGGTGACGCTTGGTTCGCACTACGAAAGGATATCCTTCCGCTCCGCAATGTAGTCCACGTTCGCGCGTCCAAGCACCGCCGTTGAGGACGACGAGGTCATCTGCACGGATGAGCGGCCAGTGGAGTCGCGGCGAATCCTGCGTCTTCTCGATCCGCGGAGGCTGAAAAAGAAAAACGCCGGGCGTGATGCCCGGCGCTCGAATTTCAAATCGCGAAGGGACGTCGCCTTACTTCGGGACGTAATACTTGGTGGTGTATTCCTGCACCATGCGCCAGGTGTTGAACTGCGGGACCAGCGTGACCATGGCGCGGCGGATCATCTGAATCCATTTGCGCGGAATCCCGTTCGCATCCCGGTCGTAGAAGGTGGGGATGACTTTACCGGTCAACGTGCTGAACAGGTTCTCGCTGTCGAGCCGGTCCTGCTCATCGATCGATGCCGGATGCGAGTCGTCGCCGATCGCGAAGCCGTTCGTGCCGTCGTAGCCTTCGCGCCACCAGCCGTCGAGGATGCTCAAGTTCAAGCAGCCGTGGCAGCCGGCTTTCTGGCCGCTCGTGCCGGAGGCTTCGAGCGGACGGCGCGGATTGTTCAGCCACACGTCGCAGCCGGAAACCATCGTGCGCGCGACATGGATGTCGTAGTTCTCGATGAAGACGAGATGACCCTTGAGATCGCTGTAGCGGCTAAGATGGATGACTTGCTGGATGTAGCGCTTGCCATCGTCGTCGCGCGGATGCGCCTTGCCGGCGAAGACAAACTGCACCGGGCGCTGCTTGTCATTGACCAGCTTCACGATGCTTTCGAGCTGCTGGAAGATTAGCGGTGCGCGTTTGTAAGTCGCGAAGCGGCGGGCAAAGCCAATGGTCAGCGCGTCCGGGTTCAGCAGGTGATCAAACGCGATGAAGTCGCCCTGGGTCAGGCTGCGCCCTTGGAGAAGCAGGCGGCGGCGGGCGAACTCGATGAGCTCGCGGCGCAGCTTGTAGCGCAGCGCCCAGATTTCTTCGTCCGAAATGAAGTTCGGATCCTCCATCTTCTGCCAGAAGGCCGGATCGTTGATGGCGGTTTCCCAGCTGCTGGTTTTGCTCCAGAAGTCGGTGCTCGCGCCGACCGTGCCAGGCGTGGCCGGCGGCGTGGTGCCATTGACGCCGAGGCGGCGACGCCAAAAACGGCGCACCGGTCCCTTCATCCAGCCGAGCAGATGAATGCCGTTGGTGACGTGTCCGATCGGGATCTTGTCTTCCGGCACACCGGGCCAGAGGCATTGCCACATGTGACGGCTGACCTGGCCGTGAAGTTCGCTGACGCCGTTGGCGGAGCGCGCCGCCTTGAGTGCGAGAACGGTCATGCAGAACGGTTCGTCCTTGTCCTTGGGATCGACGCGTCCGAGCGCCATGACTTCATCCAGCGACATCTTGAGATGGCCGAGGTAGCCCTTGAACGCGTAGTCCATGAGGCTGGCGGAGAAGCGGTCGTGGCCGGCTTCCACCGGCGTGTGCGTGGTGAACATGCACTGCTTCTTGGCGAAGGTCAGCGCGTCCGAGAAGCTCTTGCCGAGGGCGAGTTTCTCGCGAACCAGTTCAAGCGCGAGGAAGGCCGCGTGGCCCTCGTTCATGTGGAAGACGGACGGCTCGACGCCCAGCGCGCGCATCAGGCGGACGCCGCCGATGCCGAGAAGAATTTCCTGGAGGATGCGCGTGGTGCTGTCGCCGCCGTAAACGCGCAGGGTGAGGTCGCGGTAATGCTGCTCGTTCTCCGGCAGGTTGGTGTCGAGGAGATAGGCCGGGCAACGACCGACGTTGACGCGCCATGCCTTGAACTTCACCTCGCTGATGCCCATCTGGACGGAGCAGATGAGCGGCTCGCCGTTCTTGTCGAGCACGGGCTCGATGGGGAGGTTCTTCGGCTGGAGCTGGGTGTAGTAATCGACCTGCCAGTTGTCCTGGTTGATGGACTGCTGGAAGTAGCCTTCGCGATAGAACAGGCTGATGCCGACGAAGCCGAGCCCGAGATCGCTCGCGGATTTCGCGTGGTCGCCGGCGAGGATGCCGAGGCCGCCGGCTGCGATGGGCAGGGTTTCGTGGAAGCCGAATTCAGCGGTGAAATAGATGACCGGGTTCTTCAGCAACTCGGCCGCGTTGGCCTTGCCCCAGGTGTTCTTCTCGCTCAGGTAGGCGTCGAAGTTTGCCAGGACGCGTTGCACGCGCTCTGCGAAATCCGGATTCTGCAAGTGGACCCTCAGCTCGTAGTCCGAGACTTCGTGCAGGATGGCCACCGCGTTGTGGTAGAGGTTTTGCCAGCCGCGGGGCGACAGTTCCTGGAAAATCTCCTGGGACTCTTGATTCCAAGTCCACCAGAGATTTCGCGCCAGGCGATTGAGTCCCGCGATCAGTTCCGTCAATTCACTCGGGGTGAGTGGCTTTTTGCTCATAAAAACAATTCTGTTCTAACAGCAACTTCCTGCTGCTGCATTCGTCCAGACTACCTTCAGGCCGGAATCTGCCCGGCTCGTGCGTCCGAAATCAAACCGAAACAACGTCGGTTTCAAAATGCATCGTCCCTTAAGCATGTCACTTGCCGAAGAACAGTCTGCCCTGCAAGGTCTTGACTCTTCACCTCATTTTCCGTTGGTTTCCTGCAAAATGTTCATCCAAATTATTTGCCGCGCGATTCTGTTTCATCGTGCTGCGCTTCCAGCGTGGATCATTTTTGCCATGCTGCGCCCGACGAATCTGCCGGGTGCGGAGCCAGCCACGGTTCGTCCGGAGCCCGTCGCGACCGTCACCGCCAATCCGACGAACCCGCCCGTCCGCCAGATCGGGCCCGGGCTTTTTCAGGTGGGTGACGTGCGGTTCGACCGGCAACATCGGACGATTCATTTCCCCGCCGCGGTGAATCTCCTCGAAGGCAATATCGAGTACGTGGTGGTCAACACGGCCGGCAAAACCCACGAAAGCCTCCTGCGAACCACCGTCCAGCCGCTCCACGTCCAGCTCGCGTTTCTCCTGCTGGGTGCGAAAGGCATCGGCACCAACGAGCTCTCGGCGGATCCGTTTGTCGATCTGCCGGGAGAGAAAGTTCAGGTGGAGCTGTCGTGGGTTTCCGCTGGCAAAACCAACCGCGCGCCTGCCGAGGAGTTCATTCAGAACCGGAGATCCGCCAGCCCGGCGAGCCGTGGCGCGTGGGTTTACACCGGATCACGTCTTCGCGAGGATGGCTTCGCCGCGCAGTTGGATGGCTCCATCGTCTCGCTCATCACGGATCCCGACGCGCTCATCAATAACCCGCGCCGTGGTCGCGAGGACGACGACAACTGGCTCGTCCGCACCAATGGACTCCCGCCCCTTCACGCGCCGGTCGAAGTCGCCATCCGCCTCGGCAAGTAGGCTGGGCAATCAATTCGGTCCCCTCGTTATTTTGCGCGGCAAGTGATTTGCGCGGTCGCCGTGTGCCGGGCGTTGCCCACTTGAAGAGTGAGCGGGACGGTCAAGGTCGAAGCCACATTTCCGCCGTTCGTCAGACCGAGCTTCTGCAATTCGGCGGCCCAATCTTTGCCCTTCAAATCGGCCTCGAACTCCATCATGCCGCCATAGACCACTCCGAACTGGCTCGCGTTCTTGACGCGCCACGTCCCGCCTCCCGCAGTCGCTTCGCCGCGCCGGTCGGGTTTGAACAGAACGGTGGTCGCGCCGATCTGGACGCGGATGGGCTGGGTGAAAACGGAGAAGGCATCGAAGACCGTGACCGCGCCTTCGAGGTGGAGCTCGCACGACGGGGCGTTGCCAGCAGTGGTGTCGAGCACGGCTTCAGCGCGTTTGATTTGCAAGGATTGCTGGGCGCTCGCCAGACCGAAGTAGCGGTGCTCGGGCGCGCGGCTGGCACCCTTGGAATCTTTCGGATGCACGGTGACGCGGGCGAACATTCCCTCCGTCATGTGTTCGGCAACGTGACAATGGAGCAGCCACGAGCCGGGATTGTCCGCCACCATGTCGGCCACTTTCATCGACGCGGGCAGCAGCTCGACGTTGTCGGTGCGGCGATGCCCGTCTTCGATCACTCGCAGGCCGTGCCAGTGGGCGGTGTGGAAATCCTGCTCGGAGCCGAGTGCGAAGAGATACCAGCGCACGCGCTCGCCTTCGTTCAATTCGAGGCCGGGCAGATTGCCGAAGATGTAACCGTTGATCGCATAGCGATTGCCGGTTTCGGTGAGCTCCTGAACTTGAGTCCAGGTCTTGGCGGGTGGCGCGCCGGGCTGTCCGGCGTACTCGGCGGCTTCCTTTTCCGCCGCGCCGAGACCGCTCTCGTCAAAAATCATGAACAACGCTGCCTCCTCGCGATCGACATCCGTGGGTGTGCCGTCGGAGCGCGCGCGTTTCGGATCGGTGACGATGATGAAGCCGACCAGGCCGAGGCCGGCTTCCTCGTCGCCTCCGGTGTGGCTGTGGTAGAGCCAGCCTTTGGAACTGGGTTCGTGTGGCAACGGGCCGGACGCCTCGTCCAGTTGCCAGACGTAAGTGAATTTGGCTCCCGGACCGACGGCGGCTCCGAGGCCGGGCTTGGGCAGGTAATAGGAGCCTTCGCTGTCCTTGTCGTATTTGACGCCGTGCGGGTGCATGGAGAGCGGCTGCGCGGTGCGGTTCAGCATCGTCACCGACAGGAAATCGCCGACCACGCCGCGCAACACGGGACCGAGGATGCCCAGGCGCGGGGCTTGGACGAGCTTCGCGGAGAAAGTCTCGTCGGTGTATTGCACGTAACGCAGCTTCCCGCCGCGAGGCTGGGCGAGCACCGGCGGCGGCAGCGGTTTGCCGCAGACGGGGTCTTGTCCCAAGGGCGCGTAGTTCCACAGCTCCGGTTCGATCGCGATGTAGTAGCGGCGCGTGCGCGCAGGATCGGGCGGCTGGCCAAAGATTTTTCCGCCCAGGTCACCCATTGCGGCGGTGATGGTCGGCGGGATCGCGTTCGTCATGATGTTCGTGGGGCCTGTGGTTTGCGAACGGGCGCAGGGCAGGGTGGCCAGCGCGACGAGCAAACCATTCAAGAGCGTGAACCAACGGAGGCGAAGCATGGCGGGAATGTTCCCGTCGTCGATCGTGTCGTCAAGAAAACTGCCCGGCGGACCGCGTGCCGACGATTCCGGAGAAGTTTTTCAAACAATTGTTGCGGACTCGGGAGGCCGTTTGCGCATGGAGAGTAGTTTACCGAATTTCTGATTACCCCGGCGCGACTTGCTGCTCTCTGCATCGTCGCCGGATCGTTGCGTTCTTTTGACGGTTAAGTGCTGTAACGGACCGGCGAATCTGGTTGTCTGCAGTCGGTAATCTCAGTTGGAACACTCATTTTATGCAATCGCTTCTTCGTCACCTCGTCGTTGCCGGTCTTGCCACATTCGCGGCAGTCTCGGCGTCCGCCCAGGCACCCGCCAATGACGCCTTCGCCAATGCCATCACGCTCAATGGCCCCATCGTAACCACGGTGGGCAGCAACGTCGGCGCGACCAAGGCGTTCGGCGGTGGCGGTGGCGGCGAACCGTCCATTCCGGGCGGCACGCTGGGTGTGTTCGGCGGCGCATCGGTCTGGTGGAACTGGACCGCCGCCGCGAGTGGCCAGACCACGATCAACACGGAGGGCAGCGATTTCAATACGTTGCTGGGTGTCTGGACGGGGGCCGCCCAGAACCGGCTGACCATCGTGGCGGGCAATGACGATTTCGAGGGCAATCAATGGAGCAAGGTCGCGTTCAATGCTGTCGCCGGCACGACCTATCGGATCATGGTGGACGGCTTCCGTTCCGGGCCGGGCTTTGGCTCGCCAGCCACCGGCAACATCAAGCTCTATGTCAAAGGCGTGGGCGGACTCGACATCTCCGTGACGAACGGAATGGTTTTTACAGTCGGCGAGCCTATCCCAGTTTCCGTCACCTTCACCCCTGATTTCCCGAATCCGCCGGCGACGCAGGTAAAGTTTTACTACCGCAGCAGCCCGTTCACGGCTCCGATCCTCTTTGCCACGGACGATACCGAGCCGTTCAGCGCGTTGGCTGAAAACGTCCCGGCTGGTTCCAACACCATCTACGTCGCGGCCATTGACAGCCTCGGCAGCCCGGTGGAATCGCCTGCGGCCAACGTGCTCGTGCAAAACGTCGGCGTCACTCTGCTCACGCCGTTCGAGGATACGATGTATCTGAACAGCACCGCCATCACGGTCACGGCGTGGGGCTATCTCCCGGCCGGTTCGATCGCCGCCGTCGAGTTTTTCGTGGATGGCGTGAAGTTCGCCGAGCGCGACCTCGCCCCTTTCAGCGGGGTGTGGACGAACCTCACCGGCGGCTCGCATCGATTCACGGTGGTCGGACGCTCGGATACCGGCGCGCGCTACACCTCGCAGCCGGTGAACGTCGGCGTGGCGGGGACGCTCATGCCCAATGGTTCCGTCTGGAAATATCTTGATGACAATTCGGACCAGGGCACGGCGTGGGTCGCGACGGACTTCAACGACAGCGCTTGGGCCAGCGGTCCGGCGCCGTTGGGTTATGGGGATTCCAACGGACGTCCACCGGCCACCACCAACGTCTTTGGTCCCAGCGATACTGCCAAATACATCACCACGTATTTCCGCCGGGCGTTCGTCATCAGCAACGCCGCCAGCTTCGCCCGCATCAACTTGAACATCGAACGCGATGACGGTGCGGTCGTTTACCTCAACGGCGTTGAGCTGGGCCGCTTCAACATGCCGACCGGCGTCGTGACGTCCGCGACCTTCGCGCTGAATGCCGGAGATGACGGCGTGACGGTGTCCACCCTCGCCATCAATCCCGCGCTCCTCGCCGACGGCGTCAACGTCTTCGCCGTGGAAATCCACCAGGACGCTCTCAATAGCTCGGACATCTGGTTTCAGATGAACCTTCAGGGCATTCCGACCATCATCCACAACCTCTCGCCGCTGGTGGATCTCACCACGCCGACGAACGGCGCTTACTTCCTCGCGCCCTCGCAAATCGCGCTGGCCGCCACGGCTTCCGATAACGACGGCAGCGTGGTCAAGGTCGAGTTCTTCGCCGATGGCGTGAAGATCGGCGAGGACGCCGAAGCGCCCTACGAAGCAGTGTGGATCAATCCATCAGTTGCCGCGCACATCCTCACTGCGGTGGCGACGGATGATCAGGGCGGCACTTCGACCTCGGTCGAGATTCCCATTGTGGTCTATGACGCCGTGGGAACGCCCGTTGCGAAAGTCACTGCGCCGCCGGATGGCCACATCGTCGAAGGTCCGACGAACATGCTCGTCACCGCGACGGCGAACGCCATCACCGGCGTGGTGAACGTCCAGTTCCTCGCCAACGACGTGGAATACGCGAGTGATTCAACCGCGCCTTACTCCGCCGTCTGGCCCGCGCCGTTCGGCACGAACATTCTCACCGTGATCGCCATCGATGCCGGCGGCGTGCGCGGCACGTCGCCGCCCGTCGTGGTCGTCGTCACCATTCCGCCGACGAACGTCATCGCGCCCACCATCTTCACGCAAAGCCCGTTGGCCGGAGTGATTGTCACGAACACCCTGACCAGCATCAAAGTCATCTTCAGCGAACGCGCGTTGAACGTGGATGCATCGGACCTGCTCATCAACGGCGTGCCCGCGACCGGCATGACGGGCAACGGCAGCCTGTCCAACTACACCTTCACCTTCCCGCAGCCCGCCTATGGCGCGGTGAACATCACCTGGGCCGGCGGCCACGGCATCACGGACTACGGGTATCCCGCCAATCTGCCGTTTGACGAAACGGGTCCGGGCGCGACGTGGACTTACGACCTCGTTGACCAATTGCCACCCCGCGTTCTCGCGCGCACGCCGGCTCCCGGATCGACGGTGACGAACCTCGCCGAGATCTCCGTCACCTTCACGGAAGCCGTGAGCGGAGTGGATGCGGCGGACTTGCTCGTCAACGGGTTTTCGGCGTTGAACGTGAGCGGCAGCGGGGCGAACTACACCTTCACCTTGCCGGCGTTTGGCACAGGCTTGAAAACGGTCACCTGGTCCACGAACAACGACATCTTCGATCTCGCGGTGACGCCCAATCCTTTCAGCCGCACGCTTGCGACGAACAACTGGAGCTTCACGCTCGACACCCGCTACGCCTACGTCCAGACCAACACCGCGTGGCTCTTCATCAAGGGCACCGCTGAAGCCTCGGACCCGACCAACGCCTGGCGTCAGCTTGACTACGATGCTTCGAGCTGGTCGAACTCGCCCGCGCCGTTCTTCTACGGCGAGACGACGCTGACCAACGCGAACTATCCCGGCACGACGCTCAGCGACATGCAGAGCAACTACACCAGTATTTACCTGCGCAAGGAGTTCAACGTCGAGAATCGCGGCAACATCACCAACCTGATCCTGCTCGCCCAGGTGGACGATGGTTTCATCGCGTGGATCAACGGCGTGCAGATGGTGCGCGTGAACATGCCCGCCGGCGAAGTTCCCTACAACGCCGTCGCCACCGCACAGGCCACCGAGCCGAACAACAACGGCGCGGCCTGGGTCGTTTATCAGATGCCCGCCTCGGCTGCCGCGCTCGTGGATGGAACCAACGTGATCGCCATCCACGCCTTCAACCAGAATCTCACGAACAGCAGCGACTTCAGCTTCAACGCGCAGGTTTATACCTACCTCCTCGACCCCACGACGGTCGGGCCGCGCTTGCTGGAACCGGAGCCGAAGCAGGGTGATGTGCTCGCCCTCAACAATGTCGTCATCACGTTCAGCGAATCCGTCAGCGGCGTGAATGCCTCGGATTTGCTCGTCAACGGCATCCCGGCGGACAGCGTCAGCAGCACGACAAACACGGATTACTCGTTCAGCTTCCCGCAGCCGCCCTTCGGTCCGGTCATTATCAATTGGGACACGAACCACGGCATCGCGGACTTCGACGGCCCGCCGAAACCGTTCAACGACGCGTCCACTAACGCGACGCTGCGCTACTTCCTGATCAACCCGAGCAATCCGAAGATCGCCACGCAAGCGCCGCTGGGCGGTTCCACCGTCACGGGGTTGACGGCGATTGCGGTGACCTTCACCGAAGCGGTGTCCGGCGTGGAAGCCTCCGACCTGTTGGTCAGCGGCTCGCCAGCCAGCGCGGTGACCAGTGCGGACAACATCACCTACAACTTCACGTTCCCGCAGCCGGCCTTCGGCTCCATCGCGATTCGTTGGTCCACCAACCACGGCATTGTGGATGT
>CAMCCU010000095.1 GCA_945872975.1 Pedosphaera parvula Ellin514 | reverse complement strand
GAAATATTCGGACGCTACAAAGTCCAGCGCCCGCGCCGGCTCAAGTCGCCGCACGCGCAGACCTCGCGCTCGCTGCTCGACATCGACTTCGCCGATCTCGACGACGGCGATTACGTCGTGCATCTCCAGCACGGCATCGGACGCTATCGCGGTCTGCAACTCATGCCCGTCTCCGGCGGCTTGAAACCTCTGGAGAAAGCCGCGCGCACCACCGGCGCGCAGCAGGAATGTCTCGCCATCGAGTACGCCGCCAGCGATCCCGATCAACCTGCGCCGCGTCTCTACGTTCCCGTCAGCGAGGCGCATCTCGTCAGCAAATACGTTGGCGCGGGCAAGGCGCGTCCGCCGCTCAACACCCTCGGCGGCGGTCGCTGGCAGAAGACGAAGGAACACGCCGAACGCGCGGTGCGTGATGTCGCGGCGGACTTCCTTTCCATCCAGGCCGCGCGCGCCACGCAGGTCGGCCATTCCTTCAAGACTGACACGCCGTGGCAGCGCGAGTTCGAGAGCTCCTTTCTCTATGAGGAAACGCCTGATCAATGGAAGGCCATCGTCGCCGCCAAGGCCGACATGGAATCGACGAAGCCGATGGACCGCCTCATCTGCGGCGACGTCGGCTACGGCAAGACCGAGGTCGCCATTCGCACCGCGTTCAAGTGCGTGATGGACGGACGCCAGGTTGCGATTCTCGTTCCGACGACTGTTCTCGCGCAGCAACACTTCAACAACTTCCGCGAACGCATGGCGGACTACCCGATCCGCGTCGAGCTGCTCTCGCGCTTCCGCACGCCGCGCGAAGTGAAGAAGGTCGTTCAGGATCTCGCGACCGGCTCGGTGGACATCGTCATCGGCACGCACCGGCTTGTGCAGGACGACATCGCGTTCAAGGATCTTGGCCTCGTGGTCATCGACGAGGAGCAGCGCTTCGGCGTGCTGCACAAGGAGAAGTTCAAGCTCCTGCGCAAGATGGTGGACGTCCTCACGCTCAGCGCCACGCCGATCCCGCGCACGCTCTACCTCGCGCTCACCGGCGCGCGCGACATGAGCACCATCGAGACGCCGCCGCAGGATCGGCTGCCCGTGGAGACCATCGTCACCGAATACGACGAGCGCGTAATCCGCGACGCCATTCAGCGCGAGCTGAACCGTGGCGGACAAGTCTTCTACCTGCACAACCGCGTGATGGACATCGAGTCCGTCGCGCTGAAGCTCCGCACGCTTCTGCCCAAGGCGAGAATCCTCGTCGGCCACGGCCAGATGGACGCCGACGAGCTGGAGGAAGTGATGACGACCTTCATCAACGGCGAGGCCGACGTGCTCCTCTCCACGACGATCATCGAGAGCGGCATCGACATCCCGAACGCGAACACGATCATCATCGACCGCGCGGATCGCTTCGGCCTGAGCGGGCTTTACCAACTGCGCGGCCGCGTCGGACGCTACAAGCATCAGGCCTACGCCTATCTGCTCGTGCCGCGTCACGCGCGCCTGCTCACGGACGCCCGCAAGCGCATGAGCGCGATCAAGCAATATTCCACGCTCGGCAGCGGCTTTAAGATCGCGATGCGCGACCTCGAAATTCGCGGCGCGGGCAACCTGCTTGGCTCGCAGCAGAGCGGCCACATCACAGCGGTGGGCTTCGAGCTCTACTGCCAGTTGCTCAAGCAAAGCGTCGCCGCGCTCAAGGGCGAGAAGGTGAAGGCGCGCGTGGAGGTGCAAGTGCGCCTGGATTTCCTGGCGTTGAATGCGACGGAGGAGCAGCGCGAAGTTCAAAGCTCAAAGTCCAAAGCTCAAAAGCAGGAGGACGACGATGAGCCGCTGAACATCTCCATCCCGCGCGAGACGGCGACTTACTCTTCGTCCAAGTCAGAAGCGCCCGTGGCGAAGGCCGAGGTAAAACGGGGCGCAGCCGGGATTCCGTTGAGCTACGTCGCGGACGCGAAGCAGCGCATTGATCTGTATCGGAAGTTCGCCGAGATCACGGACGAGGAAGGCGTGAGCCATTTGAAGGCGGAGATGCGAGATCGCTTCGGGCAGCTGCCGCCCGCCGTCGAGCTGCTGCTGCAAGTCGCGGTGCTCAAGGTGCTGGCCACGGAGCGGAACATTAGCATCATCGAGAGCAAGGAAGACAAGCTCATGCTCACGCGCCGCAACGACTTCATCATGGTCGGCGGCAAGTTCCCGCGCCTGATGAAGAGGGAACCCCGCGCCCGCCTGAACGAGATCAAACGCCTCCTGCAGATGCTCCATTGAGCGGCTGCAACGTGGGCTTCATCCGCCTCCTCACGTCGTCGGCTACGGGTCAGTGTCCCGGCTGATGTTCCTGGATGTATTCCTGTTTCAAGCCCAGCTTCTCCGGCGCGTGCAGCACGAGCATCTTCATGCGGATATCTTCCGGCACGTCCTTCGACGTGAGCTTGGAGACCACGATCATGAGAATGATCGCCAGCGGCACGGCCCAGATCGCCGGTTGCTCGCAGAGGATTCTCAGGAGCGGATGAGTGGCCCAGAAGTCGTTCAGCGGTTTGAAAAGGGCGAAGAGTTCGCCGGTCTTGCCCGGTGCGCTGGCCAGCGTGCTGAAGCTGGTGAGCGAGATGCCGACGAGCGCGCTCAGGCCGCCGGTCAACATGCCGGTGGCCGCGCCTTTCATGGTGAGCTTACGCCACCAGACGGCCATGAAGAGCAGGGGGAAGTAGCTCGCCGCGGCGATCGCGAAGGCTTGTCCGACCATGAAGTTAATCTCCAGCGGTTCCACGAAGCTGCCGAGCAGCACCGCCACACCGCCGATGAGCACGGCGCACCACTTGAACATCTTCATGCGTTGCTCTGCCGAGGCCTTGGGATTGAGCATGCGGCCATAGACATCGTGCGCGAGCGCGCCGGTCATGGAGACGAGCAGTCCGCTGAAGGTGCTCATGAACGCCGCGAACGCCCCGGCGCAGGTGATGCCGCTGAGGATGGACCCGAGCACGCCGTAGCGCTCGCTGATGATGCGCGGGAGTTCAAGCACGATCTTGTCCGTGCCCTTCGCGCCGACGCCAGAGTAAAGCTCAGGCAACAGGTTGCGCCCGATGACGCCGAACACGGGCGGGAAGACGTAGAAGACGCCGATAAGAATCATCACCCACATGGTGGTGCGCTTGGCGGCGACGCCGTCCGGGTTCGTGTAGAAGCGCACGAGGATGTGCGGCAGTCCCGCCGTGCCGCAGACAATGGCGATGATGAGCGAGTAGGTGTAAAGGAGCGAATACGGCTTGGATTCTTCCGGCGAAAGTTTCGCGGCCTTGGCGGCTTTGGTGGTGAGCGGGCCGAAGGGGTTGAGCCAGGTGGCGTCGGCGGGGGCTTTTTCGGGGAGAGGAGCGCGCGTGATGGCTGTCGCGACCTCTGGAATCTGCACCGGCACAAAGACGTCGCTGGTGGCAGTCGGATAAACCTTCACCACCTCTTCTGATTCCCACACGACAGCGACTCCATTGGTCGCAAAAAAGTCACCGAGGCTCTGTAGAGCCAGCACACGATTGGTTGGTGCGGACACGGTTTTCTCATACAACTCCGCAGCGTAGTACAGGATGACCCGGTTGTTCTGGGAACGATTTTGCAGACAGGCATGGAGCATGTCTTTCATCCTGACGGTTGCCCCAGGCAGCAACGAGGCTGGAGGCCCCGAAGCTCCGATCTTATCCGCGACGCTCTTGATCGATTTTTCCACCATCGCCAGACCGCGACTCGCGGGAAATTCAACCCGCTCAAACAAATGCTCGACAGAAAATCGGACGGGAACCGCAGTTCCTTTTTTCTCCGGGGCAATCCAGCCGAAGCCATCAACTAGGTCGCGAAACGCGGGCGCTAATCGTCGCAGTCCATCCGTTACCGTCGTCGAGGCATTGGTCCTGAGCTTGAATGTCTGTGCCTTCCCATCATAGAGAACCGTGCCGACCACCTCGACTCCATCGCCCACTCGAATGGTCACCCCTGGTGCGAATGCGAGAGTTTTTGGCGCCACTTCCTGTGCGGCTAGGGAAACGAGGATGGACTCATTCGGATTCTTCAGGAAGGCGGTTGCGGCCGGCGCGTTGGTGGCTAGAGCGAGGCTGGATACTTGAGACGCTAAACTATGGTTTAACCCCACCTGCTTCCCATAACCCCCATACACCGCCATGAGCACGAAGATGGGCACGGAGATGGCGAACATCTTGATCCAATACTGAAACGCCTGCACCAGCGTGATGCCTTTCATTCCGCCCAGCGCGACGTTGAGCGTGATGACCGCGCCCACCAGCACCACGCCCGCCCAATACGGCAGGCCGGGGAAGATGTAGGCCAGCGTCGTCCCCGCGCCCTTCATCTGCGGCATCGTGTAGAAGAACCCGATGAAGAGCACGAACACCACGGCGATCTTGCGGAAGAGCGGCGAGTCGAACCGGCCTTCGGCGAAATCAGGAATCGTGTAAGCGCCAAACCTTCGCAGCGGTCCGGCGATGAACAGGAGCAGGAACAGATAGCCGCACGCGTAACAGACCGGATACCAGAGCGCGTCGTAGCCGCTGCTCATCACCATGCCGGCCACGCCCATGAAGCTGGCGGCGCTGAGGTATTCGCCGGAGATGGCGCTGGCGTTCATGCCCACGCCCACGCTGCGTCCGGCGACGAAGAAGTCGCTGGCGGTCTTGGATTGTTTCGCCGAGCGAAAGCCCATCCAGACCGTGACGATGACGGTGATGGCGCTGAAGGCGAGGATGTAGGGGTCGATGGTCATGGTTACAGGGGGAAAGTGGGCAGGTGAGAAAGTGGGAAAGTGGGAAAGTGAGAGAGGAGGGAGCCCGTCGGCGAGTGTCTTCTCACCTGCCCACTTTCCCACCTGCTCACTTTCGTCTTCATTCGCTTGCAGTTTTCTTGAGCAACCAGACCTCCGGCCGGTTACCCATGTTGACGAGTTTGCCGAGGATGCGGTCGTAGAGCCGGTGCAGTTCGCGTCCTTCGGACTTGGTGAGATACTCGCAGTCCACGGCGTGCATCACCCAGACCTGGGTCTCCGCAGCTTCGCCTTCCGCCTCGTTGAGCTTGTTCACGAAAGCCGCCTCATACTTCCGACGGCGCCAGCCTTCGGCAACGATGGCACCGACGGCGCGCGAGGAGCGGCGGCCCTGATCGGTGAGCGAGTAGGTTTCTTCCTTGGGGAATCGCCTGGACAGTTGGAAAAATTGTTGCGCCGCCTCCCGAGCCAGTTGAAACACATCCAACTGCCAGTGATGAACGATTTTCGCGTTGGTTGCCATAGTCGAGCCTCCCACTTTCTCACTTTCCCACTTTCCCACCTGCCACTCGCTTCCCCTCTTCGACTTCCTTCACCTCCGCCTCTTCCAGCGATATGGACCTCCGGATGAACACCCAGGCGATCACCCAGACGAACGGGAAGAACAGCACGCCGAGGATGAGCCAGGTCAGCGTGAAGCCGAAGACGCGGGTCGCCATCAGGTCCGGGAAGAAGTAGTTCGCCAACGGCAACGCGAGCAGAGCGACGAGGAAGGTGCCGGCGCAGGCGATGGAGAGCTTGAGCTGTCGCGCCATGAGGCTGTGCAGGAAATCTTCGCTGTGGATGTCGGGCTGGTCGTTCGGCTGAGATTTCATGAGTGGGTGGTGTGTAGCAAACGCGCCGAGGCGCGGCAATGCCGGAGTCAGCGATGGGTTAAGGCCTTGGGCAAATCTCGGTGCGGTGGAAGATGAGGCGTCTGACATGGACTCACCCCTCACCCCGGCCCTCTCCCCGTTAAGGGGAGAGGGGGCGCGGCAACATTTCTGATACAAGGAATCCCATCGCCGCGTTCGCTATATTTTGGTGATTCGCTCTCAAGTGTTCAGATGCACCACGACTACGGCGACGGCTAAACGAATCACGACGCTCGTCCAACTCGACTCCCTCTCCCAACGGGGAGAGGGCCGGGGTGAGGGGTGAGTATCTACGTGGGGCGTCCTTTCCAGTAGTGAGACACGCCTCGGAACGCCATGCCGTTGTGCAATCAATTCTTGCCTCTTGCACAGCCGGTTAAATATCCGCTCGAAATCCTGCGTCCAACGATTCAAATTACAACAGCATGTCGACCATTGAACGCACCATCACCGTGAGTTTCCGGCACCGGATTCACTTCACGCGAAATGTTTTCGGCCTCGGCAACCCCGTGTTGAAGGAGGCGCTCGCCGGCGAGAGCCAGCAGGCTCCCAAGGTTCTCGTCTTCCTCGACGAGTCCTTGCACAAGGCGCAGCCGGGGCTGGTCCCGCAGATCGAGACGTGGTTCGCGAACAACCTCACTTGCGCGCGGCTGGTTTGCCCGCCGATCGTTATTGAGGGCGGCGAGCGGGTGAAGAATTCCTATTTCCACGTCTCCGAGATTCAATCGCAGATCGACCGTTACCACATCGACCGTCATTCCTACGTGATCGCCGTGGGCGGCGGCGCCATGTTGGACCTCGTCGGACTCGCAGCGGCCACGGCGCATCGTGGGGTGCGGCACATCCGCCTGCCCACCACGACGCTGAGCCAGGATGATTCCGGCGTCGGCGTGAAGAACGGGATGAACGCTTTCGGTAAAAAGAATTTCATTGGAACCTTCGCCGTGCCGTGGGCGGTCATCAACGATTTCGAACTGCTCGCCTCACTTTCGCCCCGTGACAAGCGCGCCGGCTACATCGAGGCGGTGAAGGTTGCGTGCATCCGCGACGCCGCGTTCTTCGAGTCGATCGAGCGCGACGCCGTCAAGCTGCGGGAGTTCGAGCCGCAGGCGATGGAGCGTCTGATCTATCGCAGCGCCGAGCTGCACGCGAATCACATCGCCAGCTCGGGCGACCCGTTCGAGATGGGTTCCTCGCGTCCGCTCGACTTCGGACATTGGGCCGCGCACAAACTGGAGCAAATCTCCGAGTATCAAATCCGGCATGGCGAGGCTGTCGCCATTGGCATCGCGCTCGACGTGGTGTATGCGCGGCGCACCGGATTCCTCGACGCCGCCAGCGCAGAGCGCATTCTCAAGCTGATCGAGGATCTTGGCTTCGAGCTGTTCGCCAACGAGCTGCTGCATGTGGATTCGGAAGGATCGTTGATGGTGTTGAAAGGTCTCGAAGAGTTTCGCGAACACCTCGGCGGCCGGCTGACGATCACCTTGCTCAGCTCCATCGGCTGCGGGTTTGAAATTCACGAGATGCACTCGTCGCCCGTCGCGGCATCGATTCATGAGCTGGAGGAACGGGCGCAGCGGAAGGTCCAGGCGCGCGTCGTGTCGATGTTCAAACGCTAGTCGCGCCTCGCATGAGACGCACGGCGGTCATCAACGTAGTCGGCCTGACCGAGTCTTTGCTCGGGCCATCCACTCCTCGGCTGAACGCGTTCATCGCGCGCGGAAAGCTCGCCCGCATCACGCCGGTCATTCCCGCCGTCACCTGCACCGCGCAATCGACTTACGTCACGGGCCGGATGCCGGGCGGACACGGCGCGGTGGCCAATGGCTGGTACAATCGCGAGCTGGCGGAGGTGCAGTTCTGGAAGCAATCGAACCATCTCGTGCAAGGCCGGAAGATTTGGGATGAGCTGCGCGAGCTGGATCCGGGCTTCACGTGCGCGAAACTTTTCTGGTGGTACAACATGTATTCCACCGCCGACTGGTCGATCACGCCGCGTCCCGCGTACCCGGCGGATGGCCGGAAGGTCTTCGACATCTACACCGGCCCGATGTCGCTCCGGCAGGAGATCAAAAAGGATTTGGGCGAGTTTCCTTTCCCGACGTTCTGGGGACCAGCCGCAGGAATCAAAACGCCGCAGGGCGGACCGGACGCGGCTTCGCGCTGGATCGCGGAGTCGGCGAAATGGATCGAGAACAAGCATCGTCCGACGCTGAGCCTCATCTATCTGCCTCATCTCGACTACAACCTGCAACGTCTCGGCCCGAAGCATCCGGAGATTCAGGCTGACCTGCGCGCCATCGACGACATTGTGGGCGGGCTGATTGATTACTTTGATCAGCGTGGCGTCGCCAGCATGGTGCTGTCCGAATACGGCATCACGCTGGTCGATACGCAGGTTCACCTGAACCGTGTCTTCCGCGAGCAAGGCTGGATCACGATCAAGGAAGAGCTTGGTCTCGAACTGCTCGACTGCGGCGCGAGCCGGGCGTTCGCCGTCGCGGATCATCAGGTCGCGCACATCTACCTGAACGACCGCTCGATTGAATCTTCCGTGCGCGCGGCGGTGGAGAAGCAGCCGGGAGTCGCGCGCGTGGTCGGAGGCGCGGAGAAGGCGGCGTTGGGGCTCGACCATCCGCGCTCCGGCGACCTCGTGGCGCTGGCGAAGGAGAACGCGTGGTTCACCTATTATTACTGGCTGGACGACGCGCTCGCGCCGGACTTCGCCCGCTGCGTGGACATCCATCGCAAGCCCGGCTACGACCCGGTGGAGCTGTTCCTCGACCCTAAGCTCGTCGCGCCGAAGCTGAAGATCGCGTCGCGTCTGCTGAAGAAGAAGCTGGGATTCCGGATGTTGATGGACGTGATTCCGCTGGATGCTTCGCTGGTGAAAGGATCACACGGAGTCGTGCCGAGCGATCCGAAGGATTATCCGCTGCTCGTCGCCGGGGCAGGGGATTGGGCTGCTGGCAGTCCGATCCATCCCACGCAGGTTTATGAGATCATCAAGGGCCACGTTTTGGGAGCGCCTGTCAAAACCTTGTAGCAGTCCACATCAGGAGGCTCTGATCTTCGGGAAGCTTGAGCTTCGTTACCTCGTCTGCTGCGAGGTTTTGAAAATGACGCGGGCGAGCGTCACTTCGAGGCGGTCTTGATACCAGCTTCTACGACTTCGGTATCGAACACTCCCGTTCGTACGGTGCCACCGAGCTTCACCTGAACCCAAATCCGGTAACGACCGGGCTTGGGGAACTCGTAGGGAAACGTCAGCGGCTGCTGCGGCATGTTGGCGTCCGGTGGCTGGCAAAGCTTTTCCATCATCTCCGGAGTGATGCGCTTGGGCGGCTTTTCTCCGGCTCGGATTTGGAAAACCTGTTGCGCTGCGATCGAGACGCTGCCTGCGGGATGGAGATGCGTGAAGACCGCGCCGTCGTCCCGTCGAATCGCCGCGTGTCCCAACATTCCCATGTAGGCATCCAGCTTGGCGAGCGAACCATCCGGCTCATGAATCGTGAAGCGCAGCGTGGCTTCACGGCCCACGATGGGAACCTGCGTTCCATCCCATCGCATCACGCGTCCGTCGCCCAAGTCAGATTCGAATCGCTTCGATGCCGGGCCTGACGGCGGGCTGACATGCCATGAGTCGTCCGTATCCGCGATCATTCCACCTTCCACCTTGGTAGCGCCGACCAGTTCCGGAACGGTGGTCATGGCCGTCAGCGTTTGCGAAAGCCCGGTCTCGTGCGTGACATCCGCGTAGAGGCGATAGTTTCCGGCGGGCAGCGGCGGGAGCGCCACTTCGAACAAGCGATGATTCCGGCGAATGGGATGAAGGTGCGCCAGCACATCCAGCTGCGGCTCGCGCATCATGAAAACGTGCATGAGCTTGCCGTGGTCCGGCACCAACCCGGGCCATGACCCTCGCGCTTCGTTGGTCAATACCGTCAGTTGCGCGATGCGTTGCCCGTCCTCGATCCGCACCTTCACGTCGCATTCCACGGGCTGGTGCATCTTGTTGTTGCGATAGTCGCGATCCTCCGCATTCCACCAGGCGCGTCCGCCGTAGATCGCCAGCGCGAGCATCACGACTGCTCCCGCGCCAGCCGCACGACCGAGCCAGCGCCGCAACGAACTGGGCTCAGTGCCGGGATTGAGGACGCTTTCCCGTACGCCGGCGGTGACGACCGTGACAGCGAGGGAGAACAGGAGCACCCCAAGGCCGATCAAGATTCCAGAGAGAACACCGGGCATGGGAAGGCGCGTCGTCGCGAGGGAATTCACCGGCACAATGACCTTCGTCGATCCCGCAGCGGTCTCCACTTCGACGTGAACGCTGTAAGCGCCGCGCGCCATCAGCCAGAGCTCAGCGTGGAAAAGATTGGGGTCGCCCTCGACGGGCTTTGCGACGTCCGGTGGCGGCGAGCCTTCCACTCCCGCGCGCCAGTGGACAGGCAGCACGGTGACGCGTTTCACTCCGTTCGTCAGCACGCGCACATCGATCGTCGCCAGTCCTGGAACCACGCCAGGAGGGCGAATGATCACGCGAACCGGCACCTGCGGTGGGTGGCTTTCGTAAACGACGGTGAGGCTGCCGATGTGCGCCTGCGCACCGAGCGGAAGCAGGAGCCACAGCAGGACGAGAAGGCGATTCAGTCTCATCGCTTGACCCTGGCCATCCAGTTGCCAACGGCGAGACCGGCTGCGCTGGTCGCGAGCGCAAGCCCCCACGCGACGAGAGCCGAAGTCGTCGTGAGCCCGTTGTTCTTCACATCCCAGAACTTGTTCCACATCTCTGTGCGCGCATCGACGTAGGTGAAGAAACCGCTGCCGGCGAAGAACCGGTTCTCGGCCGCTGGAGAGATGAGATACTCGGAGAAATTCCATTGCGTCACCATGAAGAGCGCGGTGAACACGGTCGCCAGCAACGGCGCGAGGAGCAGGTCCCGCTTCCATCCTCGTCCGCGACCAATCCAGCGGAAGACCAGGTCCATGGCGAACGCCGGCACGATGAGCAGCAACGGAAACGCGGGAGGCACCATGCTCTTCACGGGATTGTAGATCGGCGCGAGCATCGGCTGCGCGGGAAACAGCGGGAGAATCCAGACCGCCAGACACATCAGCGCCATGTAGATTCCCGCGATGGCCGTCGTCGGCCAGGTGAGCTTCGAGGCGCGCGCCATGGCCACGAGGAAGAATGGATAGACTCCGCACGCGATCTTGTAGAACAGCCCGCCGTGTTGCTGGTTGGGCAGGCTCTTCTCCGTCATCATGATGGCGGCCAGGCCCACGAGAATCCCCGCCGCGAAGACATAGAGCCACTGCCCGCCCGCGCGTTTCTCGTCGGCGGAACGGTTTTGGTAGCTCAAGACCAGGAGCAGTCCGCCCACGACATGGAAATACATTCCAGCCGCCAGCACGGAATGCGGCGGGCTCAGGATTTCGACATCCAGCCCATACGCATCATGCCACCAGTTGTCGAACGGAGCGCTGGTCAGCATTGCCAGCGCGCCCCAAATCGTCACCCACGCGCCGAGCGGACCACGGAATCCCCAGACCCGAACGCCCGCTCCGCGAATCGCTTCGTCCGAGGAAAAGGTCGCGCGCAATACGAGCCAGCCGCACATGAATCCGCCGAGACTTCCCCCGAGATGGATGCAGATGTGGGCTGGCGTCCAGAAGGTGTCGCGCCCGATCGTGGAGTGCCACGAAATGTCCCAGACGATCCCGACGATGATGCACGTCGCGGCGAAGACAATGAGCTGGCAATACCAGGGAGTGCCGAATGAAGATTTCGCCGATGATGGCGCAAGCGACGCATCGAGGTCGCCGAGGATTGTGCTGCTTTGCATAACGCATCAGTCATACCCAAAGCAGGGGTTGATGAATATGGGAAAATTCCGGCGCGGGCCGAGGAAATCAGCGAAGGAAACGAACGGGAGGCGCTTGGCTTTGCGCGCTGTTCAGATCAGGCGTCGATCTGGTAACTCTTGCTTGAGCTAAAGCGCGGGCTGGGCACCGGAGTCTGCTTCACTTGAAGCTTGGTCTCCAACTCTTGGATGTGTTCCTGAGCCTGCAACAGCGCGATTAAGGAAAAGCCGACCGTCGCCAGTGTCAGCGCGGAACAGATGCTCCAATAGCCGAGCGAGATCAGGGCGCTGCCGTCTTGAAGGGCGGGCTCGAGAGCCGTTTGACCCGCGCAAAACATTCCCAGTGTAAGAGCAAAGCTACCCGCGCTGAACCAGTGATAGGAACCATCGAGCTTAGAATTCATGGAGGGAAGTTATCATCCGGCGATGGCTTTCCTATTCTGCAAAACCACAGGCTTTGTCCCTCAGAAAGCGCCCGGGTGAATCACCGGGGATTTACGGTGGGCCGTTGCAAGGCCGTGTCGATCAGAGCGGATTTGCCTGAATCAAAATTCATCCCTAAAGCCTTTGCATCAACTGCCGTTCTATTACATGTTGGCACTGCGCGCCGGGCGCGCAGACGGATTTTGATTCGGGTAGCGGAACGTTTCTTCAGCGGGGTTCTCCACCCCCACCTCCTTGGCGTCCGTTGCCCGAATCTTTTTTACAATCACAACGCAGGCCTCCCAATTCCCCCCCCCGACTGAGGCGATAAGATCGCGCTAACGGGAGTATTTATTGCGAGTGCCCTGATCCGGATCCAATTCCGGGTTCGAGCTTGGAATCCGGTTTGCATAACCTTTGAAGTTTGGTGCCGATGGAGGGGATCGAATCCACTGGCCGGGAGGTAATACGGAGGCGATAAATGCCTTTATTACAATGGGTGGCGCTGTAAAAATATTTTCAGGCCGAGGAGGTGGATTAGCGTTACAGCTGGCTGGCAGTTGCCTTTATTCTGTCACTAATTGTCACTGCTTTTTAGCCTGACTGGAAAACCTGCTTCCCGCTCTTCACTTGTTTGCTGGTGAATACGAATACTGGTAATATGAGTATATCAGGTGTTCAGCATGAGTCTTTTATATTGCAATAATGTGGTAGTACGGAATCCTGTTTGGGCCAATAGAATTGGAATTGCAGATGTAATATTTTGGTCTAAATGTTTCTCGTATGAAAAATCCAAAACAAAGTTTCAACCCGGATTCAACTGCAACGGCGCTGTTAGATGACGCCGTGAAGATCATCAGCGACAAGACGCTGTTCAT
Organism: Pedosphaera parvula Ellin514; assembly: GCA_945872975.1. Lineage (GTDB taxonomy): Bacteria > Verrucomicrobiota > Verrucomicrobiia > Limisphaerales > JADJPG01 > JADJPG01. The sequence goes on along the minus strand of CAMCCU010000095.1, from coordinate 644 downwards.
TAACCGATGTATCGCCAAGGCCGGCCTTGAGGTCCTGGAGTCAATACATCAGGAGCGCACGGACCGGCTCGATCAGGTGCTGAAGAAAACCGCGCCCACAAAACACAAAACCGAGTGATCGTGAAATTGTTTGGGGACCAGGAGGGGCGCCGGACATCGCGCACGGTAGGGCTGTAAAGTTCCGTGCAGCAGGTATGGACGAGAAGAAGGGAGTCAATCTGGCGCGCTGGGGTAGTTCGCGATTGGGCTGGATTCTGTCACTAAAGTGTCACTAAAATCCAAGCCAGAAACACACTGGAGTATTGATAATCAGCGACTTAGGTGGTGCCGATGGAGGGGATCGAACCCCCACACCCTTACGAGTACCAGATTTTGAGTCTAGCGCGTCTGCCAATTCCGCCACATCGGCCACCTAACTATCAGACACTTACGAGTTGTTTACCGGCGCCATTTGACTTTGTGCCATCGTTTGTGCCACTGTTACGCCGTGAAACGTGATGAAGGCGCTAGCAATGGCACCGGGGCCACCGAAGTAAACGGTTTGACTCGTTCGCATCTGCACGGAACATATCAGAGGGCAACAGACTCGCGCAAGCGCCCAATTCGCGGGTTGTGGATTCGCAACGGGAAATACTACGCGCGAC
>CAMCCU010000094.1 GCA_945872975.1 Pedosphaera parvula Ellin514 | reverse complement strand
GCGTCACTGGCGCGCTGCTCTACATCTTCCGCCGTCATGCGCCATTCGGGCGCCGAGATAATGAGAACATAGTCCGCGCTCTCGACCACCACGCGTCCGTTCGTCTCGCTGAACCATTCCAAGTAGAGCGAGTTGGCCATGTGCTCGGGCGGTTTCTCACCGCGATCTATCATGGCAAGAGCTTCCTCCAACGGCACGTCGAACACGCGCACCTTGCGCGACGCCGTCAAATCACCGACCCCGCCGCGCTGGACCGGATGCAGCGAATCGAGATGCTGGTGCGGGACGCGCGGAAGCGGATTGGTGAAGGTCAGCAGACAGCCGGCGAGATCGGGATGCGCGTTGCCGGCGAGTTCGAGCACCACGGGATCGGCGCGGCCCTCCACCCAAATCTTGCCCCGCACCGTTCCCTTGACGCGATTGTCGATCTCGCCGCGCACCACGCTGTCGTGAATTCTGAACGCCATGTGCGGCACGATAGCCAGCCAGACGCACGTGCGTAAAATGTTTTCCACCCGAACGCGCCTCACCAAGCCAGCGACGAAGAGCGCGCCAAGCACGCGAGGGAGTATCCAAAGGATAATCTGCCTCCGAGAGAAAAAACCATTAGCCACCGCGACTGGCGTCTGCCCAAGGGGCCGTTTTGAAATTAGCGGCTTAAAATCGAAATGGTTACTCGCGAACCAGCCATTGAATGGGCGGTCCACCGCCGAACGGCGTGACTCCGGTGTAGTTGACCAGGCGCGACCAGTGCGGCAATGCGTCAGTGCCCGGAACTGGGCGGGGCAGCAGATGCTGGCGGACGTAAGCCCACGGCTCCTGTTCGGGTGCGTATCTGCTGGCAAGCTCAGCAATGTGCAGCAACACAGGCTCGCACCGTTCCTGAATGGCGAGGAGGCACAGACGCGCAGCATCAATGCGCGGCGAACTCAGGAACTGCGACGCCACGCGCAAGGAATCCAAGTCGTAGAGACTTTGACCGAGGCAAAGCGCCACGCCGATTTCTTCGTCGCTGATAGCGGGTAAATCCGCCGGCAAGGCCGGATCGAAGTCGCGACGGTAGTGATTCGCCCCGCGCCCGACGGCGACCTTGAGCAACCAGTCGGCAACGCGCTCGCCCGCGCCACTGAGTTGCGCGATGCGGCGCAACAACCCGGAAACGTGCGGAACATCGCCCAACTTTTGGGCGAGTGTCGGCGCGAATGGTTGGTCTTTCAGTTCCATGATTTCAGAGTAACACTCGGCTATAGCCCTTGGCATTCTCAAACCGGCACTGGATGCACGTCCGCCCGTCCTCGGCCCAGTAGAGGATCAAAGATGAGGAATTGAAATGAGCGTCAGGCATTCAAGACGAACTTTGTTCAGGAAGGTATGCAAAATACCGTACTGCTTTAGCCAGAGTCCTTTCGTCAACTTTGTCTAAAGTTCTAGGCGAGATTAGGCAGAGTGGACATGGCATCGCCAATCTCAGTGTCTTCCCGCAATTGAGGAGACGTAGTTTGAGCAACTCTGTCATGATCCACAAATAAGTCCTGTCGATCCCAGAAAACTTCACCGTGAGCCACTCGAATTCGCCAAGGACTTCGGAATCAGGTCGTCGCCCGTTGTTTCGTTCGGCCAATCCTACGTATTTCTCGTAAAGCGATCCAGCCCCTCGCTTGAAGGAATATGCAGCCCATGGCGATCGAGGAATCAGATTTGGATAAACGCCACTAAAGATCTTAAGCGATGCCAACCAATCCAAATCTTTGGCGATCGCAGCTTCGTCATAACCGTTATCCCGCCTGTAATCGTCAAGAAACCCGAACTGCCAAGCATGTGGCTTCTGGCATTCTTGGTATCTCAAAAAATCCACCGGCAGTTCCCACCCACAAACCACTTCCGCATCGCACCTCCCTCCGAACCTCTGAAACAATTCCAACCATTTCTCGGCTCGCAATACTTGTTCCCGCTTGACTATCTGTTGAAACGGCTTTGCCGGCACGAAGAGTTGCTTGGGAACGAGAACCTCATTTCGCGGGGGCGGTATTTCGCCAAGTTCAACTAGGCCTGAGGCCAAATACGGCTCGGAATCGAGGGAAGTGAAGACGACCTTCCTGCGCGAAAGAGGCGAATGAAACGCGTTTCTTTCGCGCCCAGAATCCGCCGTCGTCCTTAGCCAAAACCCCATGACATCACTGTTGCCGACTTTTCCTTTGGGTCTCCCCTCAATCTCATAAAGCAAAGACGTCGATGTCAGGGGCATGCGCGGCTTGGGTGGCTTGGGTGGCTTCGTAGTAACTACCGTGCCAGGCTCAAGTTGTCGCACTTTTCTCTTGAACTCGGTCTTTCCAATCACCCGCGATTCGACTCCATGAATCTTGAGCAGCTTCATGAATCTCTCCGGGATCGAATTGCAGACAAGCATCACTCTAACGCGGCGGTGGTTATTCTCCTCCAGGAGCAGATCACGATATTCCAGAGTTCTGTAGAAATGAGCTCTGTCCAAGGCTTCAACTTGCAGTTCCGTAATCAGCAAAGCACCGTTTGCGTCTTCGAATACCAGATCGGTGCGGAAAGCCGAAAGCCTTCGCTGTTGGCTGACAAACTTGAGTTCTTCCCCCAAAAATGACGCAGGGTATCGTTTGATGAAATCCTCCATCATTCTTTCATCAAATCTCACGCGCATAGGTGAATGAAGTTGACCAACACGCTGTCGCATCACAACCCCAGTTTCTTGAACCGGTTGTTCACTTCCTTGAAATGGAAGTCGAGCGAGCAGAGCGCTTCGAGTTCGCCTTTCTTGAAATGCTTGGCGACTTCGGGCGTGGCTTTGAGGACTTCCACAAAATCCGCGTCGTCGCGGCCGGCGTGTTTGACTTCCCAGGTTTTCATCGCGGCGTCCTGACAGAGCTTGTAGGCGGCCTCGCGGGTGAGACCTTTCTTGATCAGCGCGAGCAGGATGGTCTGGCTGTTCCACATGCCGAGCGAGAGGCCGAGGTTCTTCTTCATGTTCGCAGGATAGACGACGAGGCCGTCCATCAGGCGCGTGAGCAGGCCGAACATGTAATCGAGCAGCGTGCAGGAATCCGGGAAGATGATGCGCTCGACGCTGCTGTGGCTGATGTCGCGCTCGTGCCAAAGGGCGACGTTTTCCAGCGACGCCATCGCGTTGCCGCGCAGCACGCGCGCGAGGCCGGTGAGACGTTCCCACGTGATGGGGTTGCGCTTGTGCGGCATGGCGCTGCTGCCTTTCTGACCGACGGTGAAGGCTTCTTCAGCTTCGAGCACTTCGGTGCGTTGCAGGTGACGAAACTCCACGGCCCAACGCTCAATGCTCGCGCCGACGAGGGCCATCGCGAGTTGGAATTCCGCGTGGATGTCGCGCTGCACCACTTGCGTGGCGATGGGTGCGGGTTGAATGCCCAGCTTCTTGCAGACGTATGCCTCGACGCGCGGTGAAAGGTGCGCACTCGTGCCGACGGCGCCGGAGATTTTTCCCACGGCCACGACATCGCGGACGGATTTCAAGCGGCGCAAGGCGCGGGTAAATTCATCGTGCATGAGCGCCATCTTCAGGCCGAACGTCGTCGGCTCGCCGTGGATACCGTGGCTGCGACCCATGCAGGGCGTGAACTTGTGCTCCTTCGCGCGCCGGGCGATGACGGGCAGCAGCTTCTTCACGTCTGCGATCAAGATGTCGGCGCTCTGCATCATCTGCACGGCGTAGCAGGTGTCGCCCACGTCACTGCTCGTGAGGCCGAAATGAAACCAGCGGCTCGCGTTGTCGTTGATGGCTTCGGCAATGGCGGTGGTGAATCCGATGACGTCGTGGTTCAGAACCTTCTCCAGCTCGCGCTGGCGGGCGACGAGGCCGGGAAGATCGGCAAACCACCTGTCGCAGCCGGCTTTGATCTTCGCGAAATCCTTCTTCGGCACGATGCCTTCCTTGACGAGGGCTTCGCTGGCCAGCAGTTCAATCTGAAGCCAGAGGTTGAGTTTATTTTCGTCGGTCCAAATCGCCCGCATTTCGGGGCGCGAATAACGCGTAATCATGTGGCCACGACTTTACGAGAGGACGGGGAAACGTAAATCGTAAATCGTAACGGGAGCGACTGGTGGGATGGCGGGTGATCCGCAAAGACTCGGTCAGCGCTTCTCCATGCGTGACTTGGCAGCTTCGAGAATTTTGCGCTCGCGATCGGTCAGACTCTGGATGCCGTGCGCGGAAATCTTTTCGAGGATGGGATCGACTTCCTTGGTGATGAAGTCAACGGCCGCAATCCTGCCGCCCGCCTCCGGCTCTTCGCCTTGCCAGGAACTGCCTTTTGGAAAGCGGACTTTGATAATCGGTCGTGAAGCACGCGGACCGCGCATCCGTTCCCTCAGGCTGGCAAACCAACCGAATAGAGGATCGAACATCATCGACCAGCGCAGATAGGCGTAGCCAAACAACGTCCCGCCGAGGTGCGCGCCGTGGGCCACGCCGTCGTTGCTAGGCATGACGATGAACACCACCGAGATGATGATGGTAAGGGGCAGCACGTATTTCGCGCGCAGCGGAATGATGAAACTGATGTAGATGGTGCTGTCGGGACTGAGCAACGAGAACGCGGCCACCAGCCCGCAGATGCCCGCCGATGCACCGACCATGGGTCCAGCAAAGCGCGGCGCGATGAGGGCGAGGAGGAGTTGCAGGACGCCGCCAGCGACGCCGCTGAGGAGGTAGAGTTTAACGAAGGTATTCCGACCGAGCATCATCTCCATGTGGCGGCCAAACAGAAAGAGGCCGATGGAATTAAGGAGCAGATGCATCAAGCCGCCGTGCATGAACTGGTAGGTGAGCAACTGCCAGACGTAGCCGTGTTTGATGCCTTCGAGACTGACCGCGCCGTATTCCCGGAAGAGTTGATGCGCACGGGTGCCACCGGAGGCTTCCAGCAGGAACACCAGGACATTGATGACGAGGATGACAATCGTGGGCGACCAGGACCGTCCTGATTCTTCATCCTGCATGTATGTGCGATCAGCCAACGACATTGTGATAAAATCGTAATCGCGCGAGATCTGTTCCGCAACGGGCTTCTTCCGTGATACGGAGAAGCCGCCGCAGAATGGAGTCTCGCGCGGTCTGCTGCTTCATTCGGCACGTTCGGGGGAAGACTTGAACTTGCGGGCGAGGAAGTTCTGAGCTTTCGCCGCCGTCGCGCGGGAGAAGCGTTACAGGAGCGGCGTGGACTTGGGGTAGCGGACGACGACCGTGCCAGCAATCTTGTCGTGCCAAGACTGGCGTTCCTGCGTCCAGCCGGCCCAGAAGAATCCAAGGAAGAAGACGGCGGCGGAGAAGAAGCCACCGAGCAATCGGACCGCCGCGACGGGGAGATTGATGGCGCCGCCATCGAGCCGCACGATGCGCAGGCCGAGGATGATTCCGCCCACGGTGGTTCCCTTCCATGACCACATGGCGAGATGATAAGCAGCCCAGGCGAGCAGGAACCATTGCGGCTTCCGAATGAGGACGGTCATGACCAAGCCAACCAGCATGAGATCGAGAAACGTCGCGAGGAACCGCAACCAGAATCCAACGCGGGGCAACAGGACTGGCGGCATCACGTCCAAAGCCGAAGGCAAATCCGAGACAGCCACGCCACCCACCGCTCCCGCGTTCGCGGTTGATTTCTTCCGGCCAAGTGTCGCCAGCACCACCGCACCGATTCCCAGCGGAGCAACCATGAGCCATGCAATCGCGCCAATGACCGGGACGGCGTAGCAGAGGTAAAAGAGGAGCGTGCCCGAGACGAGGGCAACGAGCGGACTTTGCAGGAACGTCACGCCCAACTGCCCGCCGAGCGTCTGCCCGGCGTAGCGATAGACGGAGACCTTTCCGATGATGAAGAGCGCCGCGAGCGCGCAGATCACGAACGGCAGCACGACGACTCCGACCAGGGAAATAATCAGCAACAGGACGAGCAGCAAGGAGAGGAACCCCACGAGCAATCCCACGAGCAGCGCGCTGCCCGGCTTCTCATCGAGAACGGAAACCGACGCCGTCACCGGGCGCTGAAAGATCACGCCAATCACCACGAAGAAGAGCAGCAGGAACCCAGCAACGATCCACGCCAGCGGCAGACGATGCGGCAAAGGCCGGATGCGAAAAGCACCTTCTGCCACCCATCGTTTACCGGCTTCGACGAAGGCGGGATTGAGGACATTGGTGACGCCTCCGAGCATCGAGAGACTGATCACGGTGGGGTTGTTTCCAATTTTCGATCCCGGCTGAGCGAACAAGTCGCCTCCCACAATAACCGGCCCTTGCGCGACCTTTCCGGCAGGGCCAAGACGGACGTTGCCTAGAACAACCACGAGAGAGCCCTGAACCGTTCCGTCCACATCCACATCGCTCCCCATGACCACGACGTCACGAGCCGATTCGCCCAGTTTGATCGAAACGGGAGCACCGCCGAACATCACGATGTCGTCATAAGTGGTCTTTGAGCTACGGCTCCGTCGCGAAGATTTCTTGGGCGGCGTCTCCTTCTCGACGGCCACGGCGACACTGTCGTCAGTCGGTTTTGGCAATGGCGGCGTCTCCGCGTCCTGCGCAAAAGGCGTCAGCACAATCAACATCGTACTGAGCACCGATGCGGCGAGATGGTTCAAAAGGCGATTCATGAAGCTTCGGTCAAATTCGTTTCACGGCAAAGCGGAAGCAGACTGTCCCAACACCGACAAACATCAGGTAGAGCGCGCCGGCCAGCAGCGCGCCGTAGAGGAGAAACGGCTGGGCGAACCGTTCCCAAACCAGCGTGGCCGCATCTACGAGCGGAACGAAATTCCAGAAGACTCCCTCCGCCGGATTGAAGCGTTCCATCAAGTCGGTGGAGTAGCCGACAGCGCCTTCGCCAAGGAAATGACCACCACCACCCATGGCTCCAGCCGCCGTGATCGCCAGCACGACAAAGGCGGCTTTGGCGCTCAACGGCCAGTCCCACCAGGCGCGTTGCCACCAAGGAATTCGGGCGCGTGCGGCGAGGATGGCCATGACGTTCGGAGCCAGAGACGACGGAGCCTTCAGCGGCGGCAGCGCCTTCAGCTCACTGTTGAGCAGCGCTTCCAGTTTCGAGTCGAATTCAGGTTCCATCGAGTAATCCAATTTAGTCGTTCGCTGACTCGCCGGCTTCATCCAATCGATGTTTCAGATACCGTTTCAACGTCAGGCGTCCACGGTGAATGTCCGTTTTCACTTTGCTCAACGAGACGTCCAGCTTCTCGGCGATGGCGTCGTACGGCAGGTCTTCAAAGTGAAACAAGACCAGCGGCACGCGCTGCGAATCCGGCAGCTTGCAAAGGGCGTCATGCAGCAATTTCTTTCGGTCCACCTCATCGAGACCACAGTCGAGCTGCTCCTGCGCGGGCAGCGAATCGGCGAAATCGGAATCGTCATCCCCGGACCGCATCTCCGAGAAGAACCGCCAGCGGTTGCGGTAACGGTTGAGGTGATTGATGCACAGGTTGGTCGTCACCGTCTTCAGCCAGCCGCCCGCCGTCTTGCTGGCCGAAAGGTTACCAAAGGCCTCGTACGCCTTCAGGAACACCGTCTGCGCGATGTCCTGGGCATCAGTCTGGTTTCCCAGCATCCGCATTGCGGTGCCGTAAACCATGTCCTGGTAGTTCTTCATGAACACCTCAAACTGTTCCAGTTCAGTCATCGTTGCCCCGACCGGTCTGGAGCATTCTATGAACACAACACAGCTCACGACGAGAAAGTTGCGAAGAATTTTGCCCGACAATTCATTGGCCCGCATTCCGTCGAGTTGATAGAAGCATGGCGCTTCCGGCATGGCCCGATATGAAACGAATCCTATTCCTGCTCCTTGCGGCAACCGCGTGGTTTGCCCTGGCTGAAACTTCCACCATGGCCGAGACCAACCAATCCGCCGCCGCCCGCTGGCTCGCCAAGGCTGATCTTGCTTCACCCTTCCAGATTCCCGCCAACCGCCGCTTGTGGGAGAACTCCCGCCGCGAAGTCCGCGCCCAGCTCTGGCAACTGCTCGGCAAACTGCCGCCGCGGCCACGCGTGCCCGCCGCTCGCACGCTCTCGCGAGAGGACAAGGGCGACTATATCGTGGAGAAGTTCGAGTTCGACAATCTCGCTGGCTCCACCGTGCCGGGCTACCTGCTCCTGCCGAAGAACACGACCGGAAAGGTTCCCGCAATTCTCTACTGCCACTGGCACGGCGGCCAATACGACATCGGGAAAGAGGAACTTTTTCGCACCAACGCCACGCCCGTCGCCACCGGCCCGGCGCTCGTGAAGCAAGGCTACGCGGTCATCGCGATCGATGCCTACTGCTTCGGCGAACGGAACGGCGCGGGCCCTGGCGGACCGACTGAAAAAGGTTCAGCCGGAGAAATGACCGCGAGCAAATTCAACCTCTGGGCCGGACGTTCGCTCTGGGGCATGATCGTGCGCGACGATCTCATGGCGCTGGATTACCTCTGCTCGCGGCCGGAAATCGATGCGACCCGCGTCGGCGTCACCGGCATCAGCATGGGAGCCACGCGCACCTGGTGGGCGATGGCGTTGGACGAGCGACTGAAGGTCGGCGTCGCCATCTGCTGTCTCACGCGCTATCAGGATCTCACCGCCGCCGAAGGCTTGAAGTATCACGGCATCTATTACTTCGTGCCGGGCCTGTTGAACTACTTCGACACCGAGGCGGTGGTGGCGCTGGCCGCACCTCGTCCCCTGCTCTTCCAGTCGGGCGAAACGGATGCGGGCTCGCCCGTCGAAGGCATTCGCAAGATCGAAAGCGTCGTCCAGAAAGCCTACAAGCTCTACGAACGCGACGCGGATTTCCAAAGCCGGGTCTATCCCGGCATCGGCCATGTTTACCTTCCGGAAATGTGGGACCGAACGCTCCAGTGGTTCGGCGAGAAGCTGAAGTAGTGAGGCGTTACTCGACGGGACGAATCGCGTCGCCGACCCGCACGACTCCCGAACGAACGACGTAGGCGAGCACGCCCTGGCGGCTGTTTTCCATCAACTGCCGCAGGCCGGGAAACAGCGCGTCCATCTTTGCGCAGGGTGTGCGCGGCTCGTAAAATCTCACCACCGCCCCGCCGACCTGCACGTCGCATCCCATCAGCTTTTGCAGGTCGACTCCCGTCGTCTCCATGTTCGAGCGAACCTCGCCCGCTCGAATCCCCTCCAACCCCAACGCCTCCGCATGTTCCGTGATCTGCTCCCGCTCAATCAGCGTCACCTGCCGTCGGCTCGGCTGGCTCGTGCTGCGGCTTTTCCGCCCGAAGTATCGGCGGTCTTCCTGAATCCCCTTCTCCACCACCAGGTGAACCTCATCGACGGTTGAGAATGGGAGACCAGCTTTGGGCGGATGAACATGAAGCGACGCAACCTTCCCGGCTAAAGACAAGGGATGACTCACGACGCTAAGGATTGGACCCGCTCGGACCGGAGGCGCTCCGAAACTTCGCGGTCACATACCACATGTTTACCGGCGCGAGATATTGAGGCCATCGCATGTAGCGAACGCTGCCGTCGCCCATGGCGTAGTTCGATCCGCCTGCTCGCTGCGCGCGCCGTGAGTTGCTGTGACGCGAGTCCTCGACCTGCTTGTCTGGAGGCTGCATCGGGTCCAGCAAATCCATGTGCTTGTTGAAGTCGCCGCTCGGCTTCTCGCCAAGCACAACGGTATCCGATGGCGCGATCATCGCCGACTCAGGGAAACCAAAGGGCCACCTCCGATCCAAATAGGACTGCCACTGCGACTGCCCGTTCGTTCCCTTCACGGCGCTCAAGGTCTCTTGGAAATGGTCGTTGAACCCGTTCAGAATGTAACTTCGCGGCGCGTAATCCGGGTCCGTCATGTCACCCGCAGGATCTCCCTCCGGACGATCCGTGGGACAAACCAGAACCCGCAGATCCTCATACCCTTTCCAGGTTCGCTTCGGCCAATAGGGCGAAGTCCGGGGAGGAAACTGTCCGTCATTGTCATCCGCATAAAAAGTCAGAGCCAAGCGCATCTGCTTCATATTATTCAAGCAGGCCATGCGCCGCGCCGTCTCCTTGGCCCCGCCCAAAGCCGGCAACAGCATGCCCGCGAGAATGGCGATGATGGCAATGACCACCAGCAATTCGATCAGCGTGAAGCCCGCCCGGCCACCGGGATGCGACCTGCTCTCCGAATCTATGTTCATACGTTCCTTCACAAGTTGGGATGACATCATGGCGAACCCGCTCATTCAAAGCGAATTTTGTAAATAACCCGCCACTTCCGGCTTCCTCGCCACCCCTCGCTTCGCTAAACAAAGGCATGCTGCTTTGGCGTGAGAAGATTCCGGAGGACTGGTTGCCGCGGATGTTGGGCAACCTCCCCGCCGTGCTGGTGGACCACGCCCACCTCGAACGCAAGGCCGCCACCACCGCCATCAACCTCGAAAAGTATCGCGATCTGTTTCCACATGTTGAAGAGCTGAACACGATTGCCATCGAGGAGTTGCAACATTTCCAGCTCGTCCTCGCGCTGCTGAAGCGCCGCAGCATCCCGTTCGGGCAACCTTTTCCCAGCCCGTGGATCAGCGGGCTGATGCGCTCCACCCGAAACGGCACTCCCCAGCAGGTCATCGATCATCTGATCTGTTGCGCGTTCATCGAAGGACGAAGCTGCGAGAAGTTTCAGATCCTCGCCGCCGCGCTGCCGTCCATCGATCCGGAACTCGCGGAGTTTTACGCCAGCCTCGTCGAGTCCGAAGGCAACCATTACGCGACCTACCTGATCATGGCCCGGCACATCGACGAGGCGGAGACGGAACGTCGCATGGACTACTACCTCGACATCGAGGCGAAGCTCATCCGCGAACCGCACGGGCATCCCATCCTCCACTGATTTCGCCGCTCTCGCGCCTCAACTTCCGTCCGCGCCGCAAACCACAGGGATGCCACCCTGCCACGCCTCCTTGTTACAGCGATGTGTAGTAACGGTGACAGAACCGCAACAAATGCGCGGAAAGCTGTTTCCATTTTGACTTGTCTGTCCGCAATGTGGAATAGGGTAGGGATGAAAATTCTCTGTGTCTCGCTCGCTCTCGCTCTGCTCGTAGGCTGCACTGGCGCCCACAAGGAAGGCATCTCCCGCTACGACGAATTTGACGCCGTGAAAATCGACCAGATGGTCGGGAACAACATCTCCGGAACCACGTTTGAGAAGACGATCATCTGCCTGAACGCCCGCCGCGAAAGCCGCCGCGTCATCGCCGTCACCAACGCGAACGTCACGACCATCACCAACGCGGTCGTCGCCGCCGTGACCAACCAAACCATTTCGCTGTCCACCAATCTGCTCTACACCGTGATGACGAATCTCGCGGCGCAAACGTCCGGGCTGACCGCCACAACCCCAGAAGCGGAAGCCGCCGCCGCTGCGACCATCGAGACCAACACCATCGCGGCCCTCACCCCGCAGGCGGCGTCGCTCAGCACCAACGTCACCATCTCGCTGGCGAACAACCAGAGCGCGACCGCCGCGCCCAATCAGAGCGCTGTAAGCGCCCAGCAGGTCCGCACCTTCAACAGCCAGATCACCACCTCCTCGAACAACCTCAGCATCTCGCTTCTCACTAACATCGTGGTGACCGGCGAGACCAACATCGTCGTCGCCTACGTCACCAACTACTCCGTGGCGCAACTCACGAACATCGTCATCGTCCCCACCAACTACCTCGCGCGGGATTACTTCCTCTACACCGAGATGACGCCGCCGGCGGACTTCACGCTGCAATCCGGCGAATCCCTCGTCGTGCTGGCGGATGGCGTCCGTTACGGGCTCACGCAGGTTCCGTCGAGCGGCGCTTTCCTCGGCCGGAAACGGTTCACCTCGGGACTCTATCGCGTCTCTCCGGAAACGCTCATCGCCATTGGCAACGCCAAGGACGTGCGCGTCCGTTTCAAGGGAGTCAACAGCGCCATCGAACGCAGCATGAGCTCTGGCAGCCGGCAGAACTTCAAAGACTTCCTCGTGAGATTCTTCGCACCCGAACCTGTCATCGTCATGCCCGCTCGGAAAGTTGCCTCCGCCGCGCGCTGACCGAAGCACTGAACTCCCGACCTCTCTTCATCGAAACTGAATCGCCATGAAAGTCCCCATCATCATCCTCGGCCTCGTCAGCGCCGGTCTCGCCTACGGTCTTTACCAGCGCAACAGCAGCGCCGGCATGGAAGCCGAGCAGGCGGTGAAACAGTTCGAGACGATGTCCAATCAAGTCGCCGAAGTCCGCACCAAGCTGGCTCTTGAACAAGGCACGTCCATCCAGACCCTCAGCAACGCTCAATACGCCGTGACCCGCCGCACCAGCGACCTGCTGCAACTTTCCAATCGGCTCGTGCAAACCACTCTCCTGCTGAAAGCCTCCCAGGCCGACGCGCGCGAAGCCCACGCCAGCCTGCAATCCAAGGCCGCGCAAATCGCCGTGCTCGAAAGCCAGCAAGGCGACGTACAGCGCCAGCTTCAAGTCATCCCCGACCTCCGCCGCCAGCTCGCTGAAGCGAAAGGCCTGACCTCGCCGGTCATTTCGGAACGCGATTCACTCGCCCAAGAGAACCGACGCCTGAGCCTCGAACTCGCCGATAACTTCCGCAAACTCAACGACCCCGCCGTCCTCAAGCTTCAACTCGACCGCGCCCAGCAGGACATGGAAACCCGCATCCGCCTCGCGAAGGCCGGCAGCAGCGTCACCGTGGACAAGAAATCCCGCCTCGAATTGCAGCCAGACGGCACCGTCCGCGCAGTCGTGGCGCCGAAGTAAAAGGCGAGGTTCGGGCCTCCCTTCAAAGCTTCATCAGTCCGTTCTTCGCCGCTTTCGGTGGGATAGATTCGAAGCGGTGAAGGTCCGCATCGTCATCCCGGAGGGGTGCCAGACCCTCGGCGAAGAACGCTGGTTCTTGCACCCAGCGGTTCCTCGCTGTTTTCGGTGGAATAGAGCGCAACCATCCTCCCCCTCCTCGGGCTGAAAGCCTGTCCTGTGACAGCTGGGGTGAAGCACGTGAGCGCACAGCCCAAGGTTTAACCGCACCGACGTCTCCCCAGCCCTGCAAGGGCGTCACTTCCTGACTGCACCTACTGACAGCCTTTCAGGCCTTGGAAAGTGTGGAGCAGAGCCTTGGACCCAGGCCTCTCGCTCGCATACTCGCTCCAGCCTGGGCTTTCACAGGCCGGGCTTTCATCCCTCAGAGCCTGTCTACCGCCCAGAACGCCGACAGGGCAATTCCCTGTCTCTTTCCACCGAGAACAGCCAGAAACCGTCCTCCATCTGCTACGTGATTCCGGTTCAGAGGGATAACATCGCCGCCTTACGTGAAGCAGGTTTCGTTAACTGTTCCTACCCCTGCTTCCTCAAATGCAACAGGCTCCCCGTGGACGCACACACACCTTCGTCCGGCGAGGAGCCTGCGTGTCCCAGCGATGCCGGGACAAATTGATCTGGAATGGAAAGAGGGAGAGTCCTTGCGAACTCTCCCTCGCGTTAACCGTTGGTCAGGGTTGGCAGA
>CAMCCU010000093.1 GCA_945872975.1 Pedosphaera parvula Ellin514 | reverse complement strand
TGCTGGGCAAAGCCACCGCGCACAATCTACGGCTCCAGATCCGCGAGAAGACCGGTGAGGATCATCCCGAGTTCTTCCTCAGCGTGAAGGGGCCGGAAGTTCTCAACATGTGGCTCGGAGAATCGGAACGCCAGGTCCGGGACTTGTTCGCGCAATGCCGCGAAAAAGCCGCCGAAGGACATCTGGCGTTCCTTTTCATCGACGAAGCCGAATCCATTCTCGGCACGCGCCACTCCGGTCGGGGTGGGTCCAATATCCTTTCCACGCTCGTCCCCATGTTTTGCACGGAGATGGATGGTTTGGAAGTGCTTCAAAACGTCGTCATCATCATCGCGTCAAACCGCGCGGACTTGATCGACCCTGCCATTCTTCGTCCAGGGCGCATCGATCGAAAGATTCGCGTGCGCCGTCCGGACAAAGAGGCTGCGCGCGAGATTTACCGGATCTACCTCAAGGACGAGCTCCCGTTGGGCGAGTCGCGCGATGTGCTGGTGGATACCATCGTCGAGGCGCATTACGCGAAGACCGACGAGAATCGCTTCCTGGACGTCGCCTATCGCAGCGGGCGTCATGAATATCTCTACCGTGGCGATCTCGCCAGCGGCGCCATCATCGCCGCCATCGTCGAGCGCGCTAAGGAATACGCCATCAAGCGCTCGATCGAGATCGGCGAGGAATCCCCGCTCAGCCGGCAGGATTTGCTGAACGCGCTGATGAAAGAATACCGCGAGAACGACTTGTTCCCGCCCAGCGACATCACGGAAGACTGGTTGAAGCTCACGGATTTTGATCCGGGCAATGTGGTCCGCCTCTCGCCTTACCGGCCTGCTGAACGCGCCCACTCGTCCGGAATGATTTAAGACCATCGTTTCCGAATACCGATCAACCTGTGTTGGTCGAAGAAACAATCGCGCCGCTTGTTTAAGCAGTGTGTCCGGCGAGAAAGACAGCCAACTCAACACGACCCGGAAGAAACTGTTGCAGCTATGGACATCCAGTTCGGCACCGAAACCGAGATCGGGATAACCCGCCAGGATCCCGAAGGCGTGGATGTCGTCTCCGAATCCATCGCCCTCGTCCGCAGCGCCACCGCGCCGGGTGTGCGCATGCGCTGGGATTACAGCTGCGAAGATCCGCATTGCGATGCGCGCGGCTTTCGGGTGAAGGAACTGCTCCAGGACTCAGACGAGGCAAACTACTTTGCCCAGGACGCCCAACGCGCCCTGACGTTCAGCGAGATCAAGAGCGACCTGGTTCTCCGAAACGGCGCCCGGTTCTACAACGACCACGCTCATCCGGAGTACTGCTCACCTGAATGCAGCAACCTGCTCGAGCTTCTCCAGCAGGATTACGCTGGCGACGCGCTCCTCATGGCGTGCGTCAAAAACATCAACCAGAACTCGGACAATCCAGTCTTGCTCTACAAGAACAACACCGACTTTCGCGGCCACAGCTACGGTTGCCATGAGAACTACCTGATGCCGCGCAAACTCCCGTGGGACATGCTGAGCTCGTCGATGGTCGCGTTCTTCGTGACGCGCCAGATCGTCTGCGGCGCGGGCAAGTTCGGTTGGGAAGAAGAAGACAAGTTCATTGGTCCAGGGTTTCAAGTCTCGCAGCGCAGCGATTTCTTCACTGAACTCCAGAGCGTGGACACCATGCAGCGCCGTCCGATCATCAACACCCGCGACGAGCCACACGCCAACAGCGAGCTTTATCGCCGCTTTCACGTCATCGTGGGTGATGCAAACCTCTCGCTCTATTCCATCTGGCTGAAGGTCGGGACGACCGCGCTCGTGTTGCAGGCGTTGTTGAATGGGGCGCCGGCTGAGCGTGTGCCGCGAGTGGCGGACCCGATTCAGACCATCAAGACCATTTCGCGCGATACGAGTTGGAAGTGGCCCTGTCGCGACACGCAGGGCTTTAAGACTTCCGCCATCGATATCCAGCGGGAGTATCTGAAGCTCGTTCGCGAGTTTTGTCCGAACCTCGATGCAGATTGGAAAGCGGTGGCGGACGCGTGGGAAGAAGTGCTGAACGACTTGGAGCGCGATCCGCTCTCCACCGCCGACCGCCTCGATTGGTCGGCGAAGTTCCAGCTCATCGAGCAGTTTCGCGAGGCGGAGAAGCTCTCGCCGGATGATCCGTGGCTGCGCAGCCTGGATCTTTCGTATCACGCGCTGGACCGCGAGCAGGGCTTGTTCTATGCGCTGATGGAACAACATGCCTTTCGCATTCCGTATCCCTTGGAGACCATCACCAGCCACAGCCTTTGCCCGCCGCCGACCACGCGCGCGGCGGTGCGCGGCCGGTGCATCGAGAAGTTCGGATCTGCTGTGCAGGCGACGCAGTGGGATTACATTATGCTCAAGGGCGCGCAGAAGAAGATCGAGCTCGACCTGCGAGACCTGTTCGATGCGGCGCTGGTGAAGGACAGCATCAAGATCATCCTCGCTGCTAAGACGGTTGAGGACCTGGCCCAACTCAAATTTGCAAAGATCATCTAACCAACGGAGAATTCATTATGCCTGATCCCATGCGAAAAACTCATCCGGTCGCGCCAGCGCCGGGTGGAGGCGGAGGCGGTGAAGGGCCGCGCTCGCCTCAAGTCGAGAAACCAAACACCGAGGAGCTCCTCAAGAAAATGCGCAAGGTCGATCCCGACCAGGCCCGGCGCTACCGCCAACGGACCGGCCAATGAACGGCGACTTTCTGGCTCTGCTGCCGAAGCCCGCCGTTCCGCAGTTCGGTGCGAATGCGCCGACCACCCAACCTCTGCACGCCACCACCGTCTTTGCGTTTCACTGCGCTGCGGGCGTCATCATCGCCGGTGACCATCGGGCGACTGCGGGGAACATCGTCTTCTCCGACAAGACCGAGAAGATTCTGGAGCTCGACTCCCATTCGTTGATGGCGATTGCCGGCTCACCGGCGACCGCTTTCGAGATGGGCCGGACGCTTCAGACCTCATTCGAGTTCTATCGCCGCAGCCAGCTTCAGTCGATGAGTCTGCCCGCCAAGATTCGCGCGCTGTCGCAACTCCTCCGGAACAATCTCGCTGGAACCATCCAGGGCTTCGGTGTTGTCGCGCCCATCTTCGCCGGGGTGGAGCCCAACGATCCATCTGCCAAGCCTCAGATTTATTTCTACGATCCGCTCGGTGCGCAGTTTGAAGCGACGAACTACGCGGGCAGCGGCAGCGGCAGTGGCAGCATCAAGAGCGTGCTGAGCTTCCTCGAACGCTGGGGCCAACCGAAGCCTGCTGAGATGTCCCTGGAGCAGGCGGTCGTTCTTGCCAATCGACTGCTGATGACTGCGGCCGAGTTCGACACGGCGACGGGCGGCGTGCATCCGGAGGTGCGAGAGTTTGCCACCATCAAGCTGGTGTCGCCGCCGGGCATCCGATCCATCTCGACTGCGGAACAGGAACAATTCTGGAAGGAGGCATCCAAATGACTGAGGAACCGTATCGGTGGCTGGAAGCCATTGGCAATCGGCGCGAATACATCTCCGAGCAGATGAAAGGCGCCACGCCCGTCTTCGCCGTCTCACGTCCGGAAGGCATTTTGCTGTTCGGCGTGGGCATCGGTCACTCCAAGGTATTTGAAATCTACGACCGCCACGGCTTTGCGGCACTCGGGCATCCGGTGGACATCGAGAAGCTCCGCCAAGCCGCCATTGAAGCCGCCCATGTGGAGGGTTTCAATCGTTCGGCGAAGGATGTCACGTTGCGTCGCCTCATCAGCTTTGCCCTCAGCACCACGCTCAAGAACAGCTTCGAGCAGATCTTTTCACCTCCCCTCATTGTCGAATCGATCTTTGCCGAACTCGGTGAGTCGCCTGCGCACGATGTCCTGGTGCGGGTGCGCTATGACGGCAATCACCACTACGAGACCTCTGGAGTTGTCGTGGCCGCGAGCGACCGGAAGCGGGAAGACGAAGCAGCCGCGTGGCTGCGCGCCAACTTGAAGACCGACGATTCAGTGACGCGGGTGGCGGGCTTGTGCCTGGTCGTATGGCAGGCATTGGCAGACGGGAAGAACCTCGCGGAGTTGCTGCCGCCTGATGTGCTGCCAACATCCGTTGCGGGCAAGACGGTTGAAGCCGCGCTGCTCGACCGCAAGCTGCCCGGAGCCGTTCAGTACCGCCTGCTGGAGTTGAAGTAACCTCTCATCTCATCGGAGCGGCGGATGTGCGCGTCGTTGATCGGTGCGCTGGTTGCCGCTTGTCTTTGCCGTTGAAAGAGGGGCATTTTTCTCCGCGTCACCCAATCACATGTCGAGACGCATCACAGGTTTGGAAACGGAGTACGGATGTCTGGTGGATGGCCGGCTTCAGTTGCACGAGGTCCTGCCGCGCATCCGGGACTGGCTCTTCGAGAATCATCGCTACGGGCTGATCGATCAGCATGATCGCGACTGGGACGAGCCGGCGGGCAACGGAGGTTTCCTCTTCAACGGCGGGCGTGTTTACATCGACATGCAGCACATGGAGTATTGCACGCCGGAATGCGCCTCTGTCGCGGATGTGGTGCGCTACGACCGTGCGGGCGACGTGCTTCTGCTCGAAGCGGTAAAAGCCCTCGGGCTGGAGGGAAAAGTCCATTTCATCCGCAACAACATTGACCACTACACCGGCGCGACCTTTGGCTGTCATGAGAACTATTCCATGGATCGCCATGCGCCGTTACATGAGAAAAACGTCCTCTCGCTGCTCGCGTTCCTGACGCTGCGCGTCCTCTTCACGGGTGCGGGGCGCGTCGGTTCCATTCGGCCGATGCAGCTTCGCGGAGAGCCCGCTCCAACGGAGGCAGCAGTTCCGTTCCAGATCAGCCAGCGCGCGGATTACATCCAGAATGATTTCTTTGAATGGGTGCAGCACAATCGCGCCATCATTAACACCCGCGATGAACCGCTGGCCGACCCGCGTTTTTATCGAAGGCTGCACCTGATCCATGGCGATACGAATGTCCAGCCCGCCTCGCTCTTTCTGAAAGTTGGCACCACCCGGCTCGTGCTCGATTTGCTCGATGCCGACGAGATGCCGATGCTGGCCTTGGGCGATGCCGTCACGGCGTTTCGGCAAATCTCCCGCACGCTCAATCCGCCGTGGAGCGTCAGCTTGTGCGATGGCAAGATGGCGGATGCGCTGGAGCTGCTGGACCTCTTTCGTCAGAAGGCGAAGCAGCTTTTTGCCGGGCGCGATACTGAGACGGACGTGCTTCTCGACTTGTGGGACAAGGTGCATCGCGCGCTGGCGACGGATCGGACGAAGCTGGTCGGCATCGTGGACTGGGTGAGCAAGGAATATTTGCTGCGCGCCTTTTGCGAGCGCGAAGGAATTGAGTGGGGGAACCCGTGGCTGGAATCGCAGGACTTGGAATACCATCAGGTGGATCCGGAACGCAGCCTGGGTCTCGCGCTGGCGGACGACAGCGGACTTTGGTCACCTCAGCGCCTGGTGGAAGCGCGCGTCGAGCCGCCGACGGATTCCCGGGCGCATGCGCGCAGCCGGTTGATGCGGGAAATCATGGGCAAGGAACCCTTCTACGTTCTCGATTGGGAAGGCGTGGAAGTGCCGAACCAGAAGCGAACCCGCCTGCTCGATCCCTTCGAGCCTTGAGACGGTCACTCTTTTCGCTGTCCGTCGTGGGTGCTGGCGGGCTCCGCGCTGCTCTTGGGTGAACCGCATTTCTTGCGGACATTTTCACAACGCTCGTTCTCCATTGTGTCGAGCTTGCGTCTTTGTTCTTCGGTGAGATACGTGGAAATCTGCGCGTTCATCCGCTTGAAGGTGTCTGAAACTCGCAGCCACGATTCGCGCTGGAGGTTCTGCATCGAGGCGCTGTTCTGCTCGACGATGGGTTTGATCTTGCCGAACTGTTCGGGGGTCAGGTTCAAACGCGCCTGCAGACGTTTCAGCGTGCGTTCGGAGATCTCCTTCTGTCGCGCCGGCGAGACGCCCTGCTGCTTGCCGGAGCTGTAGCCGATGATGGAACCGCACGCGGCGCCGGCGATGAAGATGGCGACGAGATAGAGGACCGCTTTCCCTTTGGCGAAGTTGTTCATGGCAATGAAGTCAAACTGACCGGGGTGTTGATGATCTCAACGTCATCCGCCGGTTCCTGAGTGAGATCCTGGAAGTAAACCGCCAGCGCCACCAGAGCCAGCGCGCAGGCCGCCGCGAGCGCGCGGCGATAGAGCGGAAGATGAGTAAACCATTCCTCAACGGCCCCGGCGCGGTTGCGCCAGCAGGCGATGATGCGTTGCTCCAAGGCGTGGGAGGGTTCGCCCGGAAGCTCCTGGGGAGCCTGTGCCGCAGAGTGGAAAAGGCGTTTCAGATCATGTTCCGATTCGTTCACGGTGTCGTCTCCTTCATCAAAGTTTCCATGTGCTTGCGCATCCGCTTGCGCGCGCGAAAGGCCCGGACCTTGATCATCGAAATGTTCCAGCCGGTGATCTGTTTCACTTCCTCGACGGAATGTCCCTCGACGTGAAGCAGGTTGACCAGCAGCCGGTCGTTCGGCTTCAGGCATTCCAGCAGCTTGTCCGTGAGATCCCGCGCGGCGAGGCTTTGCCCCGGCTCCAGCTCCCCCGACGTGGTGTCCAGCGTCTGGATCACATGCTCCTCCTCCTCGGTGAGATCCGCCCAGCGCAGCTCGGGCCGGATTTTCTCCGCCTGCAGCGCGTTGAGGCAGGTGTTCACGGCAATGCGCGAAACCCAGTGCTCCAATGGCACTGCGCCTGAATATTGGTCGAGCTTGGTGAACACTTTGACGAAAATCGTCTGGGTTAAATCTTCTTCGCTCATCCGGCGCGGCCGGTGTCCCCGGACCACGCTCAAGACGAGCGGGAAGAGATGGGTCAGAAGCGAGCGGGCGGCATCTTCGTCTCCGCAGCGCACGCGCGCCACGCAGTCTGGAACACCCAGAGCCTCGTCCGCTAAAGCTTCTTCTCGAACCAGCACGTTCATTTCAGTTGACCGGATTTCGCCCGCCGGGGTTACAGCCGATCTGTTCAGATGCGCGAGTGAATGTTTTGTATGTGGCCATGAGCTCACTCGAATCGCAAGAGGGCAAACGAGTGATTTCAAAGTCGCAAGAATGAAGATGGGTTCATCGGGAGTTGCCATCGACTTTCCCCGCGTTAGCCTTCGCCCATGCAGAACGAGTATTCCGTGGCCGCCCACTGGCAGGGCGAGCTGGATGAAGACCGCTTCCGGGCGTGGGCCGAGAAACTGCGCGGGCAGTTGAAAGCGCCCCGCGTCGATCTGGGCATTGTCTTCGTCACGCCGCAATACTTCGACGTCGCGCCGCAGTTGCTCGAATTGATCCGCGTCCACGCCCAGGTGCCGCTGCTCGTGGGCTGCTCCAGCGGAAGCCTCATCGCCGGGGCGCGTGAGTTCGAGGAGGACGCCGGGCTGGTTCTCGGTTTGTATTCGCTGCCCGGCGCTCAGCTTCAAGCCGTGCGTTTCACGCAGGAACAAGTCGAGGAATCGAGCGGGCCCGCCTACTGGCATTTGGAAAACGGCGTCCAGCCCGAGCAGACCAACGGCTGGCTTTGCTTCGCCGATCCGTTCCATCTCGATTGCGAAGCCTGGCTCCGCAGTTGGAACGAAGCCTACGCGCCGCTTCCCATTCTCGGCGGCATCGCGAGCGGTGAACCCTCCGTTCACGAGACTCAGATCTATCTGAACGGCGACGTCTTTCGCGACGGCGGCGTGGCAGTTTCCATTGGCGGCGACGTGGCTCCCGAGAGCGTGATCTCGCAGGGCTGCAATCCCATCGGCGAGACGTGGACCATCACGAAGGTCGAGAAGAACATCATCCACGAGATTGGCAACCGGCCGGCGTACGAAGTCCTCGCCGAGACCTACTCGAACCTCTCGGCGAAGGAACAGAAACAGGCGCAGGGCAACCTCTTCGTCGGGCTGGTGGTGAACGAGTATCTCGAAGATTTTCATCGCGGCGACTTCCTCATCCGGAACCTGCTCAACGTCGATCCGGACGCTGGCACGCTGGCAGTCGGGGCGTATCCGCGCCCTGGCCAGACCGTCCAGTTTCAATGCCGCGCGGCGGCCACCGGCTCGGAGGACATCATGTCGCTGCTGCGTCGCGCGAAGCAGCGGCTTCTGGGGCGGCCCATTTACGGCGGCGTTCTGTGCAGTTGCAACGGACGCGGGCAACGTCTCTTCGGCGAGCCGCATCACGACGCTCATCATGTGCAGGACGAGCTTGGGCCGTTCGGCCTCACGGGCTTCTTCTGCAATGGCGAGATTGGTCCGGTGGGCGAGAAGAACTTCCTTCACGGCTACACCGCATCGCTGGCTTTGTTTGTTAAGAAATCCAACCCGTCTGAAGCATGATCTCCCTTCTCAATCGTCGTCTTGGTGGCTTCGGTTGTTTTCAAACCAGCCGTCTCGTGGCGCTGACCTTTCTCCTGTCAGCGGGAACATTCCTTCCTGCCAGTGCCGCGACCAATTCACCCGCCGAACGACTGCTCGCCTCCGCCCGCCCGCTCGTCATCGCGCATCGCGGGTATTCGGCGATGGCACCGGAGAATACGCTGCCCGCCTTCGAGCGCGGCGTGGCGTCCGGCGCGGACATGGTCGAGCTCGACTATCATCACACCCAGGACGGCGCGCTGGTGGTGCTGCACGATTACACGCTCGACCGCACCACGGACGCGACGAATCGCTGGGGCGGCAGCAAGCTCAAGATCGCAGACAAGACGCTCGCGGAGCTGAAGCAACTGGACGCCGGGAAATGGTTCAAGCATCCGCAGACCGGCATCGCCTTGCCGACACTCAACGAGTCGCTGGACGTGATCCAGCGCGGGAGCGTGACGCTCATCGAGCGCAAGGCTGGCGATGCGGCCGCGTGCGTGAAGCTGCTGAACGAGCGGCAATTGATGAACCAGGTCGTCGTGCAGGCGTTCGACTGGGACTACCTGCGCGACTACCATCGTCTGGAGCCGCGTCAGGTGCTCGGCGCGCTCGGCCCGCCTGCCACCAAGGATGGCAAAAAGCTGACCGATGCGGAGAAGGCGTTAAGCCCGGCGTGGCTCGACGAGATCAAAAGCCTCGGCGCTCTCGCGGCGGTTTGGAACAAACAGGTGGACGCCGCCTCGGTGAAAGCCGCGCACGAACGCGGGCTGAAGGTCTGGGTTTACACCGTCAACGACGTGGCGACGGCGCATCAGCTTCTGGCGGCGGGCGTGGACGGAATCATCACGGACAACCCGGCGATTCTGTGGAAGGCACTGGCGGTGCGGTGACAGAAGTAAGGGTGCTACTGTCCGGAAAGCAAAACGCCGCCATGCGGAAGCACAGCGGCGTTTTTTGTTGAGAGTGATTATCCCTCTTTCTTCACCGCAGCCTTCACCTCGATGTGCAGGTCGCGGAGCTGGCGCGGGGTCACCTGGCTCGGGCTGTCGGTCATGAGGCACACGCCCTTCGCGGTCTTCGGGAAGGCAATGACGTCGCGGATGCTGCTCGCGCCGCAGAGGATCGCGATGAGCCGGTCGAAGCCGAGCGCGATGCCGCCGTGCGGAGGCGCGCCATACTTGAAGGCTTCCAGCATGTAGCCGAAGCGGCTTTGGGTTTCGTCCGGCGGAATCTGGAGCAGTTCCTCGAAGATGGTCTTCTGTACGTCCGGCTGATGGATACGAATCGATCCGCCGCCGAGCTCCACGCCGTTCACCACGATGTCGTAATGCTGGCCGCGAACGCGCTTTGGGTCGGTCTTGAGCAGCGAGATGTCGTCGGCGACGGGCGCGGTGAACGGGTGATGGCTGGAATACCAGCGGTTCATTTCGCGGTCGAAGCCGAGCAGCGGGAACTCGATCACCCACAGGAAATTGAACTGCTTCGGATCAAGCGTGAGCTTGCCCTGCGTCTTCAGCACGTCTGCGCAGTAGAGGCGGATCTTGCCGAGGATTTCGCAGGCGTTGAGCCATTGGTCGGCGGCGAAGAGAATCAGGTCGCCCTCTTGAATCGCGAGCTTGCTGGTGAGCGCGGCCTTCTCCGCTTCGCTGAAGAACTTCACGATGGGCGATTTCCATTCGCCGTTCTCCACCTTGATGTAGGCGAGACCCTTCGCGCCGAAACCTTTCGCGGTCTCGGTCATCGTTTCGAGCTGACCCTGCGTCGCACCGGCGAGGCCGCGCGCGTTGATGGCCTTGACCACGCCGCCGCTGGCGATCGCGCCGCTGAAGACCTTGAACGTGCTCGCGCGGAATTCCTCGGTGAAATCCACCAGCTCCATGCCGAAGCGCGTGTCCGGCTTGTCGATGCCGAAGCGGTTGAGCGCCTCTTCAAAGCTGATGCGCTTGAAGGGCGTCGGGATGTCGATGTTCAGCGCGGTCTTCCAGACCTTCTTCAGCAACCCTTCGATCAGCGCGTAGATGTCTTCGCGGTCGATGAAGGACATCTCGATATCGACCTGGGTGAACTCAGGCTGGCGGTCGGCGCGCAGATCTTCGTCGCGATAGCAGCGGGCGAGCTGGAAGTAACGCTCGATGCCGCTGACCATGAGGATCTGTTTGAACTGCTGCGGCGACTGCGGCAGCGCGTAGAACGTGCCGGGCTCGCGGCGGTTCGGGACGAGGAATTCGCGCGCGCCTTCGGGCGTGGACTTGAAGAGCGTGGGCGTCTCGACTTCGAGGAAGCCCTGTTCGTCCATGAAGCTGCGCGTGGCGATGGCGACCTTCGAGCGGACGCGCAGGTTGCGGATCATCTCCGGGCGGCGCAGGTCGAGATAGCGATACTGGAGGCGCAGCTCTTCGTTGACCTTGCTGGCGATCTCCGGGTCATCGACGGGGAAGGGGAGAATTTCGGCGTTGTTCAGCACGGTGAAGCTCTGGACCATCACTTCGACGTGGCCGGTGGGAATCTTGTCGTTGTTCGTGCCGGCGGGACGCGCGCGCACTTTGCCGCTGATCTCGATGACGGATTCGCTGTGCAGATGCGTGGCGACTTCGAAGATTTCCTTCGGCATGTCAGCGGGATCGAAGACGGTCTGGGTGCGGCCTTCGCGGTCGCGCAGGTCGATGAAGAGGAGTCCGCCGAGGTCGCGGCGGGAATGGACCCAGCCGGTGAGCGTGACGGTTTGGCCGGCGTGTTCGGCGCGGAGCTCGTTGCAATGATGCGTGCGTTTCATGTCGTAAAATTCCTGGCCCGGCCGCGTTTTTCCGCCGGTCCGAGGGAGGCGGAGTGTGGCGCGGGATGGGGCTGAGTTCAAAGCAAAAGTAAGGTGAGAGCAGAGTGCGCGCGGGACTCGATACTGGACACCCTCCCCACGCGTGTTCATCCTTTGCACCACTATTTTCTGATATGAGAACTCTCTTGATCGGCATCGACAGCGGCACGCAATCCACCAAGGCCCTCGTCGTGGACGCGAAGACCGGCAAGGTCCTCGGCTCCGGCGCGCAGGCGTATGACTTGATTCCGAACCTGCCGCCCGGCGCGAAGGAGCAGCATCCTCACACCTGGCGTGACGCGACGGCGGGCGCGATCCGGCAGGCGTTGCGCGGCGCGAAGGCGAATGCGGCCGAGGTCAAGGCCATCGGTGTGAGCGGACAGCAGCATGGCTTCGTGCCGCTCGACAAGGACGGCGAAGTCATCCGGCCCGCGAAGCTCTGGTGCGATACCTCCACCGCCGCCGAGTGCGCGCAGATCACAGAGACGCTGGGTGGGCTGAAGAAGACGCTGAAGGCGCTCGGCAACGCGGTGAGTCCGGGATTCACCGCAGGGAAGATTCTCTGGCTGAAGAATCATGAGCCGAAGAATTTCGCGCGGCTCGCCTCAGTTCTCCTGCCGCATGACTACCTCAACTTCTGGCTCACCGGCGAGAAGGTGATGGAATACGGCGACGCCAGCGGCACGGCCTTGCTGGATGTGCGCAAACGCAAATGGTCGGGCGCGGTGCTGGAAGCCATCGATGCCGATCTCGCGTCGAAACTCCCGCGCTTGATTTCGAGTGATCAGCCGGCGGGCACGTTGCAGGCGTCCACGGCGAAGCAGCTCGGCTTGCAGCCGGACGTGTTGGTGAGCGCGGGCGGCGGCGACAACATGATGGGTGCGATCGGCACCGGCAACACCCGCGAAGGCGTGGTCACCGCGAGCTTCGGCACGAGCGGAACGATCTACGCCTGCTCGGAAAAGCCGGTCGTCGATCCCGAAGGTGAGATCGCCGCGTTCTGCGACTCGACGAACCGCTGGCTACCCTTGCTTTGCACGATGAACGTCACCGTGGCGACCGAGATGATGCGGCAGGATTTCGAATACACGCACGAAACCTTCGCCAGCAAGGCCGCGAGCGTTCCCGCCGGTTCGCACGGCCTGATGCTCCTGCCGTATCTCGAAGGCGAGCGCACGCCGAACATTCCCGACGGCACGGGCGTGATGCTCGGCATCAATCAACGCACGTTCTCGGCGAGCCACTATTGTCGCGCCGCGATGGAAGGCGTGACACTCGGCATGAACTACGGCCTGCGTCGTCTCGCCGAGCTCGGCATGAAGCCCACGCAGATTCGCGCGACCGGCGGCGGTGCGAAGTCCAAGGTCTGGCGTCAGATCATGGCGGACATTTTCAACACCGAAGTCGTGACGTTGAAAGTCACGGAAGGCGCGGCCTACGGCGCGGCGCTCCAGGCGCTCTGGTGCTGGCGTCAGCAGCAGGGTGAGACGGTGAACATCAGCGACATCACGGATGAGTTCGTGACATTGAACAAGGAAGAGACGGCGTGGCCCGACAAGAAGAACGTGGAAGTCTATCGCGAGCTGCAAGAGCTGCAGGACGAGACCTCGGCGGCGCTGCGGAAAGTGTTTGCCAAGCATCGGAAGTTTGTCCTTCGTTGAACATCTGTTGCCATGAGTTTCGTCACTGAGTTCAACGCGCTGCGGATGTCGGAGCTGCTGGAACGTTCCAAACAGTCCACTGCTGCCGACGTGCAGAAATCCATCGCGGGCGAGGGCCCGTCGCTCGTGGATTTCGCCCAGCTCATCTCGCCCGCTGCGGGTGGCCTGCTCGAAACGCTCGGCCGCCGCTCGCAGGCGCTCACGCGCCAACGCTTCGGCAAAACCATCCGGCTCTTCGCGCCGCTGTATCTCTCGAACGAGTGCATCAACAACTGCTCCTACTGCGGCTTCTCTCGCGACAATGCGATCCTGCGTGTGACCCTGTCCATCGAGGACGTGGTGCGCGAGGCGCGGGCGTTGAAGGAGCAGGGCTTTCGCAATCTGCTGCTCGTCGCGGGCGAGCATCCGAAGTTTGTCTCGAACGGTTATCTCGCGGACTGCACGCGCGCGTTGCACGCCGAGGTGCCCAGTCTTTCGCACGAAGTGGGGCCGATGGAGACGGACGAGTATCGTCCTCTCGTCGAGGCGGGCGCGGAGGGATTGGTGGTGTATCAGGAAACGTACGATCGCGAGGTTTACGCGCGCATGCACACGGCGGGACCGAAGCGGAACTTCGACTGGCGTCTCGAAACGCCCGAGCGCGCCTACGATGCGGGCTTTCGCCGGCTCGGCATCGGTGCGCTCTATGGGTTGAGCGATTGGCGGATGGAAGCGATCAGCGTG
>CAMCCU010000092.1 GCA_945872975.1 Pedosphaera parvula Ellin514 | reverse complement strand
GTGCGAGCCGCACCGGCCAGCAGGCGGGAGACGGCGGGGACCCAGGCACCGGGGGGGGTCCTGCGAGAGCGGGTGCCGGTGCTGGGGCGAGAGTGAACATAATGGCTCTTGTGGCTGAGAAATGAAGCAAGGCAAACGCCCAGACGCGCAGTGACGAAGGAGCGAGCATCGTAGCGATTGGCCGTTCCTCTCATGCCATCCCGACGGACAAAGCGATTCCCAGTTCAGCGCGGTCGCGGAATCCAACTGTCTGCATCAACACGACACGCGGAACGCGTGCGAGCGAATGCGAGCATCCTCCCGGCCTGTCTCCGCCGGATTCAGGCTGTGGAACGGAACGTAGCAAAGCAGCGAGCCAATGGAGCTGTTCATTGGCCGCTGCGACGTGGAGTGAAGTGCAGCAGACTGCAAACGGACGGAGTCAGGCAAATCCCCGGCGGCAGTCTGCGTGTGCTGGTGCATGGGCCAAGTGGAAGCCCAGCCTCGCAGGGTGTGAGCCACACTTGCCACCCGAGAAGCGTAGCTGGAGCGCTGGCATCGTGCACCAGGCCGCGCAGTCTGCCGCCGGTTCGTGCGTTGTGCGGCGGGTGCTTCGGAAGCACTTGCCGCGTCATCAATCTGTCAGCGAAGCGAGGTCGGCGTGCGAGCCGCACCGGCCGTAACGCCGTGCTCGCGCAGCGGTGCCTTTGCCTGTCTCGCGACTGAGCTGTGCCGGGAATGGAGTGGAGCGGTCGCGAAGGTGCGAAGCCCGAAGCGTTGAGCGCAATGGAGTGGACGTGCCAGCTCAGGTCGTCGAGTCAGGCCCCAATGCGACGGCCAGTCCCGTGAGGGCGCTGTCAGCGCGCCCTCGCGGGTCTGGTCTGGCGCTCTGACATCGGGCGAGCAGGACGCGAGCGATACTGCGGACGGCACGATGCCGGCCGCAGCCCAAGCCGAGCCGCCGAAGGCGGCGAGCTTGCTACACCGACAGCGCGATAGAAAAAGTCCGACGTTCGAGACGGGTTGCCATGCAACCGCAACGTCCAAGCGCCGAGACGGGTCCGCCGTGCGCGCTGTAGCGAAAGGGCAGCGGTCAGCGTGCCACCCACCTAAACGCCACGCTGCCCGGTGCCCGGCGTCGTGTGCGCTTAGCACACGGCCGGGCATGAGCGTCGGCGTAACGCGCACGGCACCGATTCACGACCGGAGAGAACGGTGCCCTGGAAGCGCTTCGTAAATCGATGAGGGCTGAGGAACGAAGCGCGAACTGATCTTACCATCGAGCATCGCGAGCCATCATTGTCCGGGCGCGCACGACGCGCGTTCGTGGTTCACCTGGCGTTCTGCGCACTGATAGGCAGGACACCGCTTACGGCTGGCGGACTCGTTAGAACTTCTGCGGCTTGTTGGCGAACTTCACGTCGAAGTCCACGTAGTCGAAGGGCATGGCGGAGACGTTGGTGGTCAGGAGCGGCGACCAGGGGATCGGGTCGTTGAGGTGCGTGGCGGCTTCGAGGGTAAGGGCACGCCGGGCGTGGCCTCCACCCGCACGGTGAACTGCACGTTGTGTATAGTGGGCAACACCAGCAGGCCGCCCGATTGCTCTTCGGTCACATAAATGCGTCCGGCGACCACCGCGACGCCCCAGGCATACCTGCGGGTGTCATAGCCACCCACGCGCACGCAGTTGGTGGGGTTGCTCACGTCAATCACCTGCAAGCCCGATGAACCATCCGCCACGTAGGCAAAGTTCCCCGACACCGCCACGCTCTCGGCAGACCCGCGGGTGTCGTAGCCACCCACTCGCACGCAGTTGGCCGGGTTGCTCACGTCAATCACCTGCAAGCCCGCAGTCTCATCCGCCACGTAGGCGTAGTGGCCCGAGACCGCCACGTCACGGGCAAACCCGCTGGTGTTGTAGCCGCCTACGCGCACGCAGGTGGCCGGATTGCGCACGTCAATCACCTGCAAGCCATTCGTGTAATCCGCCACGTAGGCGTAGTGGCCCGACACCGCCACGCCGCGGGCATTCCCACTGGAGGGCCACTTGGCTGGAACGAGCGGTTGCAGGGTGGGTGCCGCAGCGTGGGTCGCCGCCAGGCTTGCGGCCAAACACGCGGCGAGCAGGGCGAGGAAGGTTCCGCGGCATCGGGATGCGCGGGGGAGTGGGTGTTGTGGGATGGTTTGCATTTTCATTCTTCGATTGGTTGCGCTGATTCGAGTGGTTGGGTTGCGGCGAGCTACAATTTCCTCAGCCGATAAAACTGCGCGCTGCTGGAAAAGCAATTCGTGATCGTGAATTGCGTGCCGACCACGGCGGGCGCATTGGTGACATCAACCCAGATTGCGGTCGGAGATAATTGAAGCGTCGATTGCAACGTGAACCCGACCGCATTGGTGGGCCAGGAGAGGATCAATTCATGGCCACTGGTTCTCGCCTGCAAAGAGGGCACTCGTGGTGCGCAGTCCAGGAGCGCCACGGTGTGCCCAAATCCCACCGCAATGGCCGTCACGTTGCTCAAGCCGGCCGGGACATTCGTTATCCATCCCCACGCCACGACGGTGCCGTCACTTCTTAACGCCACGCTGTTACCTGCGCAGTCAAACGGGCAAGTACCTCCCGCGGCAATGGCCGTGACATTGCTCAAGCCGAATGGAACATTCGTTTGGCCGTAGTCGTTGTACCCCCAGGCCACGACCGTGCCGTCGCGCTTCAAGGCCAGGGTGTGACCAGAACTCGACGCAATGGCTGTCACGTTGGACAACCCTTGAGGGACACCTCCCCATCCCCACGCCACGACGGTGCCATCGCTCTTCAACGCCACCGTCATGTGTAATCCCGCGGCAACGGCCCTAACATTGCTCAAGCCAGCCGGGACAGTCGTTTGGCCGAAGCTGTTGTCTCCCCACGCCACGACAGTGCCATTGCTCTTCAAAGCCACGGAGTGACTAAATCCCCCCGCAATGGCCGTCACACCGCTCAACCCGGCAGGCGCCGTCGTCGGCGTGTGGCTGTCCCAGGCATAGTATCCCCATGCCGCGACGGTGCCATCGCTCCTCAAGGCCAGGGTATTACCGTCACCCGCGGCGATGGCCGTGACATTGCTCAAGCCGGGCGGGACATTCGTCAGGACTTCGCCATTGTATCCCCACGCCACGATCGTGCCATCGCTCTTCAACGCTAGGGAGAGACTGGCGCCCGCCGCGATGGCCGTCACGTTCGTAACGCCGGGCGGGACATTCGTGCTGCCTCCGAGGTGGCTTCCCCACACGACTACCGTGCCGGGCGGCGCCGCCGGAGTGGAGATTGCACAGAGCCAGGCGGCACACACCGCGAGCACCCTATTCTTCAGGGAGTTTGTTTTCATAGATTCCTTCAGAATGATTTATCGCGGGTCTCGCAAGTCGGTTGAAACTCAATGTGACAGTCAGTAATTTTCATGGTCATCTGGCAGCAATCTCTGTTGCCAGTGGATACAAAGGGAAAGACGTGGAGATGTTACACACCATCTTTGAGGACGAGTTCGACCGAGATGATGAGTGTTGCAGAAGAATTTGAAGAACTGTGTAACACCTGGCGCTTTTTCCCTTTGGAGTGAGCGGGAGGCAATCACGCCGCCCGCAACAACTCAATACCGCTATGAAAAAGACATTGTCCGTGACCGTGTTCGCCTGCGCGATGGCTCTCCTGACCGAGACCGCCGTCGGCCAAACGACCAAAACCATCTACTTCGTCCGTCACGCTGAAGACCAAACCGCGCTCTTCCAGCAAGGCAATAACGGCAAGGCTTTCCTGCCGGATTGCAAACCATTCATGAACGAAGGAGTCCGGGAGGATTGCTGCACGGAGGTGGTCAGTCCGCTCGGCGCGAAACGGGCGGAACTCCTCGCCAAGTGGTTTAAGGATAAGGGCCTCTTGCCCTCCATCACGCATGTGCTGGCCACCCACAAGGTGCGCACCTTGCAAACCGTGCTACCCATCGCCCACGCTGCGGGGCTGGACCGGGACCTAAATGGCGACGGAATTCCCGATGGCGCGGATGTGGATAAAAATCCCGGTGACGGTGTTCAGCAAATCCCGGCATTCGTCGCCGAATGCGAGGACGGTTATGAGGTCGCCCACAACTTCTATCCGCTGATTGTGGATCAACTCCAGTCGTTGCCGTTGGGCAGCGGCATCGTTGTCGCCGGTCACAGTGCGAGCTTGTATCCGATCATGCAGACCCTGGGCATTGATACGAGCAGTTCATCCCGGTTTCCGAAGAATGCCGCCGGCCGGGTCAGTGGCTACAACAGCCTTTGGGTGGTGAGTGTGGATGCGAATAATAGAGGCACGCTGGTCACGCACGTTCGCCTGGACTTCGCGCTGGCCGAGAGAGTCACGCCATAAGCAGCAGGGGACCATCCATGCGCACGAGCCACGGCTCGTGCGCGTTTCTTTTTGGCCAGGCATATTCTGACGGTGCCTGTGGGGAGGCGTTTTTGGCCATGAGTCCTGAACTCGGAAACCGACTTTGAACCACTAATCAGCCCTGATAAACGCCGATGAAGAAAGGGCTACGCTGAAACAACCAACCCCGAAATGTCCGCTCTCTTGCGTCCAATTCCCTCTGAATGAGCGTCGATTAGCGAGGATTAGCGGTTTTGACTTCGGAGTTCCGGCTAAAGCGAAAGCTTGCGACAAGTGGACCCCGGGTGGGTTAGTCGTTTGTCGCCTCACTGAGGGATGTCGATCGAGTCACGAACAACGGAACGCATCTGGTGTCAATTCTTGAGTTCACCGAATTGCGCGGCTCGTTTCATCTGCTCGCGCAATTCATTGTAGTCTGAATCCCGCACTTCGAGGAATCCGGTCAAACTTGGAACGAGGTTCGTCAGCACGCCAGGCGAGCGTTGAGCCAGCAAGGCATTCTTGAGCGCTTGCACGACGGCGGGATCGAGGCCCGCTCGGGCGATAAACGGCATCCGCAACTCGTTGGTGAACGTGTAGAGCACTTTGACGCGTGGATCGAGAACCACCTTGTTGGCCGCCCCGGCAGCATACCCGTTGGTCATCGCCATATTGAACACTTCGTCATGCGACCGGAAGTGTCGGGAGCGGGGGCCGAGATCGCCATTACGAATGCCGGCGTCCCACAGAACCACTTTCACCAGGTAATTGCCGAAGGTGGATTCGCGATCCCCAAAGGCGAAGTCTTTACCCTTGAGGTCGCGGAGGCTCTCGATCCCGCTGTTGGTCCGGGTGAAGATTTTGCAGTCGATGAGATTTCCCTGCGCCGCGAGCAGCGAGATGCCGGGTTGCTGGTCCTTCAAGTCCACGTAGGAGGAGGGGCCGACGCGCATGAAGTCCGCCTCTCCGGAGAGCAGACCGGCGTGGCCGTTGGTGTAAGAGCGATAGATGATGCAATCAATGCGGACCGGTCGATGCAGTTGAGCGGCCACCGACTCCTCCAGTTCCGCGAGAAGCGGGGCAAAATTCCTCGCCATGACGCTTGGTTTTTGGAAGGTGTAAACCGCAAACTTGAGCGGCACCTTCGCGCCGGGATACGCCGTCAAACGCAGGGTTCCGCCCATCAGAACCCTGCGCGTTTCCGAATCGTAAATCACTGACGGTTTGCCCGGGTGCTCCCACAGTTCATCCAGATCACGACTCGATCCCGCGCGCACGATGGCGAAAGCCGCTTCCCGTTCGACCATGGCCGCCTCCCATTGTCTCGAGGCCGCTGCTCGCTGTTTCTCCTTCTCCGCCAGATTCCAGGCAAACACACTCGAGCCGATCGCGACGGTCAGGAGCAGCACAGCGACAGAACCGGCCAGGGCCGCGATCGCCGGTTTACGGTGGCACCATCGAACAAGCCGCTCCCGCAAACTGGCTCGGCGCGCGAGGATTGGCTCCTGATGCGTCCATCTTTCGAGATCGTCCGCCAGTTCGGCGGCGGACGCATAGCGATGGCCCGCATTCTTCTCCAGGCACTTGAGGCAGATGGTCGAGAGGTCCCTGTTCACGAGTGGATTGGAGTCGTGGGGGGCCGTCGGTTCACGCTCCATTACCTGGCGCAACGTTTCGTTGGGAGTGGCGGCGCGGAAGGGCGGCTGCCCGGTCAATAATTCGTAAAGAATCACGCCAAGACTATAGATGTCGCTCGTAGCAGTAACCTGGTCGCGCTTGCCGGCGGCCTGTTCGGGAGACATGTAACGCGGAGTTCCCATCACGCCGCTTTTCGTCAAATGGCCATCGTGGTCGAGGAGGCGGGCTATCCCAAAGTCGGTGAGATGCGGCTGGCCGTGAATGTCGATCAGGATGTTGCTGGGCTTCACGTCGCAATGAACGATGCCTTGCTCGTGCGCGTAATGGAGCGCGCGCGCGAGGGTGGCGACCAGTTTCGCGATTCGCGCTTGTGCCTGTCGCGCCGCGGTCTTGTTCCCGTTCTTCTCCCCGGTGCTTCCACCCAGGGAAGGCAAAGCCAGCGCGGTCATTTCCCGATCGAGGCTTGTTCCCTCGATCCGCTGCATGCTGAAGAACGGCAACCCCTCGCGCTCGCCGAACTCGTGGATGGCAACAATGTTCGGATGAGTCAACTTCGCGGCAGCTTCCGCTTCAATTTGGAATCGTCGAACCGCTGACGAGGAAGCCATGTCACCGCCCAGAATCATTTTCAGCGCCACCGTGCGATTCAGACTGATTTGCCGGGCCTCATAGACGACCCCCATGCCACCGCGACCGATCTGGCGAAGCAGTTCGTAATCACCAAACCGTGCGGCACGGGGGCCTTTCTCCAGAGTAACTGTGTCACCTGCTGGTAGGGGCGACGACGGGGCTTCGGCCAACTGCATCAAGCATTCCACGCAGAGGCCTCGTGGCGCATCGACCGGAAGCGAGGAGCCACAGGCGGGGCATTTTCGAGTTGCTGTCATTTGTGTTCCATTGGTTCCAACGGAAATTCAGCGCCAGCGTTACAAGTTATTTGCTCGTGACGTGGGGTATTTCCAAATCCCTAATCATTCCGCAATACGGCAAACAGATGCCGCATCTCGGCCTCCACATCTTCGCCAACCGCCAGCGTCTCCGCGATTTCTTTGCGCACAAGTTCCCGGTAGCGATCACGCAGGCGATGGACTGCCACCCGCACGGCCCCCTCGCTCAGCGCCAACCGGGCGGCCACGACTTTGTAAGCGGGGATGGCTTGTTCCCCGCTGAGAAAGGGCTGGAGTTCGCGGAAAACTTCTCCTTTGCCGCTGGTCACGAATTCAGATTCAAGTGCGGCCAGCACTTCTTCGAGCAGGGTCAGCGCCCACCGCCGCTCAAAGATTTTTTCTGGGTTCATTCGCTCCACCGGCTCCAGCCGGTAGCGATCCTCGGCCTTCTGTGCGTCGAGTTCGAACAGTGGCTGATCGGGAGAGCGTTTTGCCGCCAAGGCGCGATCGCGTTGGTCAGCAACGAAGTTTTTCAGCGAGGCGAGCAGAAACGAGCGAAACTTTCCGTATTCGCGGCGCACCGTTTCCAAACCTTGGTTGCTCAGCAATTGAACGAAGAAGCCCTGCGTGAGGTCTTCGGCCTCATGGGAGGAAATTCCATTCCGTCGGAGGAAGGCGTAGAGCGGATACCAGTACTTCCGACACAAGCTGGCCAGGGCTTTTTCGTCGTGCGGCGCGTCAAGGACCTGGGTCCAAAGCGTCGTCTTGAACCGGGCAGCGGTCGGCCGGTCGGGAGCCTCGGTTGAGTCTGAATTGCCCACGGTTCCTGAGCCTAACAAGACAACGGTGAGTGTACCAAGTGTTGATTGAACTCTGTTGGCACCAAGACGCCAACCAAAGCACCCGAGGGACCATGAAAATTAACGCTCGCGCAGGTGGGGCTTTGGCCAATGACCAGCGCGGCTCCGGCTATCTACCTGATCACCGAAACTCTGTCTCAATGATTCCAGGAGCTCCGGCTGCAATCCGCGCGCGGATGCCTCCAGCCGGGCGTTGAACTTCTCCACCACGGGCTCGGCGCTGTCCGTGTCGCTCATCAGCCCGTCCACGGGTTCGCCAGCAAGGAAATCCACCCGGCGCGACGGCAATACGCTGTCCGCTGTCTTCCGCCAGTGCTTCGATACCGGGGATCTCAGGATCGCGAATAAGAACAGCCCTGCTCTGGCGACGGGCGCGCACGTTTCCTGCATCGGCCACATCACCAAACAGGAACTCGCCCGGACACTCACCGAGACAGAGTGCGCGAATGGCTTCGGTAATCGCATTCTTTGGGTCTGCGTTCAGCGGTCCAAGGAGTTGCCCCACGGCGGCAACACTGACCTCGTGGACTGGAGCGACATCGAGGTTGCCTTCAAACAAGCCATCGCTTTCGCTCAAGACTGTGGGGAACTCCGGCGCGACAACGATGCGCGGGAATTGTGGGCTGCTGGCTACCGAACCTTGAGCATGGCAAAGCCGGGACTCTTCGGGGCGGTGACTTCGCGCGCAGAAGCCTACGTGGCCCGTCTGGCGCTCGTGTATGCCATCTTGGATTGCTCCGAGTCCATCAGGCGAGTGCATCTGGAGGCCGCGCTCGCCGCGTGGCGTCACAGTGAGGACTCTGCGCGCTTCATCTTCGGCGAGAACCTCGGCGATTCCGTGGCTGACGAGATCCGCGCTGCCTTGGCCGAAGCTGGTGAGCAAGGAATGACCCGGACGGAGATTAGCGAACTGTTCAAGCGGAACAAAAGCCGCGCAGAGATCGAGCGTGCCTTGGTCTTGCTGAGGGAATACGGCATGGCTCGGATGCAGCCTGAGCCAACCACCGGTCGGGCCAGCGAGCGATGGTTTACGAGCTGACGCTCGGACGAAAGAGACGAAAGAAACGAAAGAAGGCCCGCACTGCCGGCGGCAGCAGATACTTCTTTCGTCAATTTCGTTTCTTTCGTTGGACTGTTCGCAAGGTAACATGGGACTTGGCCTGGTATCGTCCTGAGAGTGGCCGGAGCGAGGTTTGTCCTCAGTGAGGGGGGAGTTTCGCAACGCGTAAAAGGGGGGTTCTCGCCGGTAAGCGTTGGAAGGAGCCAGCGACAGTAGATGGTTCTTTCGTCAATTTCGTTTCTTTCGTGGAGCACCTACCGGGCAAAACGACCCCGCTCGCGGCGCGGATGGAAGAGCCACTAATGAGGAGAATCAGCTCAATGTGATGAGGGGGTTTTGCAAGGCGTTACGCGCGCGCGCGAGGGAGTCGGATCTGCACAAGCCAAAAACCGTCGGCGACATGGACGATTTGTTATGACTGTGCGTTATGACTGCGGAGTCCTCGCCTCGAGCCTGGCATGAACTTTTAGGGAAGAGGGAGTTGAGCATGAGGGAGGCGAAAGCCAGCCAATGATAGCCCGAGAGAGTGGAGGCGAGTCGTTCGTAATCGCGCGCCAGTCTGCGAAAGCGGGCCGCCCAGGCAAAGGAGCGCTCCACCACCCAGCGGCGCGGCAAAAGGACAAAGCCGCGCTTGGCCTCGTGGTGTTTGATCACCTCCAGCCGCAGTCCGTGTTCCTTGGCCGCCGCCGCCGGCTTCTCCCCGGTGTAACCTTGATCCACATAGGTCAGCTCGGCGTTCCCGTCCGTTGCCTCGTGCAGGGCCTTGGCCAGGTCCCCCACCTGGGCGCGATCCTGTTCGTTGGCCGCAGTCACCTTGAGCGCCAGCAGATGTCCCAGCGTGTCCACCGCCGCGTGAACCTTTGATCCTTTCCGCTTCTTGGCTCCGTCGAAGCCGGCGCGTCCGCCGCTCTCGGGCGTGGATTGGAGCGTGCGGCTGTCGAATATGGCCGCGCTGGGCAAGGCGTTCTTGCCTGTCGCCAGCCGCAGTATCACGCGCAGGTCGTGCGCCATGTGCTCGAAACAATTTGCGCGTAGCCAGCGTTGGGTCTGCTGCTGCACCGCGTGCCATGGTGGCAGATCATTGGGCATCATCCGCCATGGACAGCCCGCCCGCACAAACCAGCGCAGCCCATTGTAGAGTTCGCGCAGGGGATGTTCTCGCTGCGGAGCGTCCTCTTTCATGAGCGTCAAATACGGCGCACAGAACTCCCACTCTTCATCACCCACATCACTGGGATAACCTTTTCGCATCTTTGCCATCCCGAGCTTGTGGCAAAATAACTGGACCCTTGTACAGCTTTTTCTCGATCAAAGTTCATGACAGGCTCTAGTGCAAACCACCTGAAAACCCCTATAAACATTGAGAATGGTGCGCGATACAGGGTTCGAACCTGTGACCCCTACCGTGTCAAGGTAATGCTCTACCACTGAGCTAACCGCGCATGAAACGACGGGACGGAGAGAGTCTCAAAATCACGCAAGATGGCAAGAGCAGATTTTCCAATTGTCACTGCTCGGGACGTAATACACGGGGAACACTTCGTATCGGCCACTGAGTCACGCCGTTCACAGCCCAGCCAACAACAACGCCCCGCATCATTCTCCATCATCGCGGAGAACCTCGATCTTGCTCGTGCCTTTCGCCTTGTAGAGGATCACCACGCCCTTCTTCAGGTCGGCGGTTTTCATCGCCTGGGCAAACTGTTTGGGGCTGGAGACAGACTTGCCGTTGACCTCCGTGATCACATCGCCGGGCTTCAAACCTTTGCGCTCGGCCACGCTGCCGCGCTCCACCTCAGTCACCAGCACGCCTTCCGTCTTCTCGATCCCGTATTGCTCCGCCAGATCTTTCGTGACCGATTGAAGCGTCAATCCAAACGTGCCCGCCTTGTCCTCGGGTTCAACTCCGCGCCTGGCCAGCATGGACGGCATCTCCTCCGGCCACGCTTCCGGCTTCACCTTCACCTTGATGTTCTTGCCGAAGCGATGAACGTCGAGCGTGACGGGCGCTCCGATCGTCTTGCCACGAATCTCCTTCTTCAATTGCTGCGCGGTCGAGACCGCCCTGCCCTCCACCGCCGTGATGACATCGCCCGGTTTCAAGTCCGACTTCGCCGCCGGACCGTCCGGCGGAATCGCAGTGATCACCACGCCGTCCGTCACCCCGGTGATCAAGTCGCGATACTCGTTGTCGCCCTTGAGCGGGCTGATGGCCACGCCGAGATAAGCGCGGACAAACTTCCCGTCGCTCACCAGCTTGTCCGTCACTTCACGGGCGAAATTGCTCGGGATGGCGAAGCCAATACCAGTGCTCATGCCACGAATGAGTGTATTGATGCCGATCACCTCGCCATCAATGTCCACCAATGGCCCGCCGCTGTTGCCGGGATTGATGCTGGCATCCGTCTGGATGAAATCCTGATCCGCCGCACCATCCATGATGATGTTCGAACGCCCCTTCGCGCTGACGTGACCAAACGTCACGCTGTAATCGAGCAGGAACGGCGCGCCAATCGCGATGGCAAACTCGCCGACCCGCGTCTTGTCCGAATCCGCCAGCTTCGCCACCGTCAGGCTGGCTCCCTTGGGATCGATCTTGATCACCG
Organism: Pedosphaera parvula Ellin514; assembly: GCA_945872975.1. Classification (GTDB taxonomy): domain Bacteria; phylum Verrucomicrobiota; class Verrucomicrobiia; order Limisphaerales; family JADJPG01; genus JADJPG01. The sequence continues at coordinate 2,212 of CAMCCU010000092.1, read as the reverse complement.
CCAGATCAGACTGCACATCCACTCCGCGAATCTCGGCATCGAACTCCGTCCCATCCTTCAACCGGACCTTGATCTTCTCCGCACCATCCACGACGTGGCGGTTGGTGAGGATGAATCCCTCCTTGCGAATGACGATCCCCGAACCTTCCCCGCTGAACTCCGGCTTGCGATGAAACTTCCGGCCATTCCTCTGTTCCTTGCGCAGCTTGTCGCGCTGCTCCTCGAGTTGACGGCGAAACTCCGGAGGCAACATCTCGTACAGAGGATTCTCCTCCTGCTCCTGTTCGCCATAGCCCGGCTTCTGAGCCACCTGGATGACGACAACCGACGGCGACACCTTCTCCGCGACGTCGATGAACGCCTGGTTCAACTGCCGCGCAAGGCTCAGCGCCGAAGAATCTCTCCCGGCCTCAGCCGCGCCGCTGGTGGACGCGACACTCATCCAGGCAATCACCATCGAAAGGAACGCGAAGACAGTTTTCATTTTCATAAGACACTATCGGTTGATGCCCGAGACATTCGAGGCCACAACCTGCATCTGACGGAAAGATGCCAGCCAAGTGGCGCAGGTCAAATCATTCGACCGAGCCCGTGTCGCGACGGGTTCCTGACCGGTGGCAACATATCTCAGCCCGTGAATTGCAGCAGGGTGTGATCAGACGTGGCCGGCATGGAAGGAAAGGTGGAACTCGTCGCGCTGCGACGAGTAGCGCCGCGTCCAGCGGCGCAACGAACTTGAGGCCGCCCGGCGCAATCAACTGCTTCACCACCCGCTGAACGCGGGTGGAATTGTCGCAGCGCGACAATTGCCACCTGCCGCCCTCCACTTCTAATCGCACCCATCGCGGCAGCGACCCGTGCGCGCACTCCGTCAGTCGATGTAGAGAAACTCGTTCGCGCTGAGCAGTGACTGGCAGAAGTTCGTGAGCGCCTGCAACTCCGGCGCGGTCCTTGGAATCACTTTGCCCTTCGCGTCCTTCTTCTCCTCGATGCCATTCAGGAAATCCATTTGTCGGGAAAGGAACGCGAGCGACTCCGCCAGCTCCGATGCTGTCGGGCTGCGGCTGAACGCCAGATGCCATGCGAGCGCGATCTGCCGCTTCGAGCCGTCACCGGCCTCCTTCTGCAAACGCGCCGCGAACCGCGCCGCCTGATCGAGCATGAACTGGCTGTTCATCAGCATGAGCGATTGCGTCGCGACCGTGGAAGACTGGCGCCGCTCGCAGTTCACCTCCATCACCGGAGCATCAAACGCGTGCAGCATCGCCAGCGGCCGGCTCCGCCGCACCTGCACGTAAACGCCGCGCCGGAATTCCTCGCCCTTCAGCCCGACCTCGACCGGCATCTTGTTGTCGCCTTCCGTCTTGTCCACGCCGACGACGATCTGGCCATGCACATCGGGCCGCACCGGCACCGGCGGGCCGAACATCGTTTCGTTCAGCGAACCGCTCGTCTCCAGGATCGCATCCCGGATCACTTCGGCGTCCATTCGCAGCACGGGCTTGCGCCAGTAAAGACGGTTCTCTGGATCGCGTAGCTCGCGCTTTGGATCGCGCCGAGAGGATTGGCGGTAAGCCGTCGAGGTCATGATGAGCTTGTGCAGGCGCTTCAACTGCCAGCCGTGCTGCACGAAGTCGTTCGCCAGCCAGTCCAGCAGCTCGGGATGCGATGGACGCTCGCCCATCGCGCCGAAATCGGACGGCGTGCCAACCAGGCCGCGACCGAAGTGATGGAGCCAGACACGGTTCACGAGCACGCGCGACACCAGCGGGTTCGTCCCAGTCGTCAGCCACTTCGCATAGGCGAGCCGTCGTCCGCTGGTTGAGAGTCCCGCATCTTTCTCCGGCAAGGCGGGTTCCTGTCCGGGCGGCACGAGCACGCTCAAGCCGCCGGGCGGAACCGCCTGCTTCGGCTGCTTCGGATCGCCGCGATGAAAGAGATGCGTCACCGGAACTTTGTCCACCGGCTCCGTCAGCACGCTGATAAAATCCTCCGTCGGCTTGCGCGCGCGAATCTCGGCGACCTTTGCGTCGATCGCCTTCAACTCATCCGCCGCTTTCTGGTTGTATTGATAGAGCACGCCCGCGTTGATGTTCACGCTGGGGTTGTCCGCGAGAAGTTTCTTCTGCTCCGCCTTCCGCTTGTCCGCCGGCGCATCGTAGGCCGCGCGCAACTTCTCGCGCAAGCTGGCCTCGAACTTCTCCAGATGTTT